>NZ_JBSFJX010000018.1:0-109445 GCF_053598275.1 Streptomyces sp. NPDC001156
GCGACGGCATCCGGCCCTCCAACGATGCGGCGACACGACGCCGACATCCCTGCCACCCACCCGCCGACACCAAGCCCGACCAGCGGAAATCAAGCGATCACACCCGGATTGATAACGGCTTCTCAGTGAGCCAGCACCTTGCTCCCTGGTGTTCCCCGCTAGAACTGGCACGTATCTGGCACGAGCCAGGTGCTTCGTGAAGGCTTCATTCAGCACACAGAGGGGCTTCCGTTCTGGGCCGTCGAGCGCCGTGACCTTCGATGCCATCGGCCAATGAAGGATCAATCGACAGAAAGATGTCCCGGACTGGGGCGCCTTTCTGTCATCGTTGACCAAGGGCACAAAGTGAACGGTTGAACCTGCTGGTTCGCGCAGGGTCATGGGGCACCACGGGGGGAGATCGTGCCATTCTTCATACCAGTCATTCTCATCGGTGTCGGTGTGGCGACCGGCGGTAGCGGGGTCGCCCTCGGTGGCAAAGGCGCCCACGACCTCAAGCGTTCGAAGGACCGGCTCAAGAAGGCGGGCCAGGGCCACGAGCGACGCCTAGCCCAGACCGAGGACGCATTGGCAGCGACGAACACTGCCCTCAAGGCACTGGGGGAGCAGCAGAGGCAGGCGCGCGTCGATGTCGTCGTACGCATGGGCGACTTCCTGCGTCGCCACGAGCGACTGGTGCGCGAGAGCGAGCGGCTGCTGGTGGAGGGCATCGACGTCACCATGACCAAGATCCCCGGGCTTCGCGGCCTCGACGTCGACGCGGTGGCATGGATTGGCGGGGCTCTCGGATCCGCGGTGGCGGGAGCGGTCGCGGGCGCTGGGATCACGGCGGCAGCGAGCAGCTTCGGAGTCGCGAGCACCGGAGTGGCGATCTCCGGCTTGACGGGCGCCGCGGCCGAGAGTGCAACCCGCGCCTTCCTAGGCGGTGGGTCGCGTGCATCGGGTGGCGGCGGGATGGCCCTGGGAGCCAGGGTGCTCAACTTCGTCACCATCGGTCCCGCGCTGCTCGTCGGTGGACTGGTCGTCAAGGGCCAAGGCACGAAGGCGATCACCCGGGCGAGGGAGTTCGAGGCGAAGATCGCCGTGGCAATCGCTGAGCTTGACGAGACGGACACCCGCCTGAAGGGCGTCGACGCCCGCGCCGCAGAGCTGCGCGGGCTTCTCACGGGCCTCACCTTCCGAGCACTCGAGGCGCTGGAGCTCCTGGAGTCTGAGCCGTTCGATCCGCCGAGGCACGCCGCGCGCTTCCAGCGGGCCATGACACTGGTCATGGCGGTCCGCGACGTGGCGGCGACTCCGATTGTCGACACCGAAGGCAAGTTGGACGAGCGCAGCGCAAACCTCACGATCAGGTACCGACCCTTGATTGAGGAGACTCAAGATGCCTGACCAACCCAAGGTGCATGTAGGCAAGGTCGTCAACGCAGCTAAGGGCTCCGTTCGGGCGATGGACGGCTTCGCTGCGCTGAACCAGATTGTCGAAGCCGCCCGTGAGTGCATCCACATCCACGAGGTTGAGAGCACCAAGAGAGCCCGGATGGAGGCCTACGAAGCCACGGAGGTCGCTCGGATCCGGGCCGCTGAAGCCGTCCTCAAAGACTACTTCGCACAGGCATTCGCGGAACGACGCAACATCTACGAGGAGATGTTCGCCCGGCTGGATAGGGCACTCGACGAGGGCAACGGCGAAGTGCTGCACACCGTCGTGCGTGGGATCGTCGACATCGCCAAGAGCTCGCCGCTCGCGGACATCGGAGACCTCTCTCAGGTCCGGGCGGCACTGGACGACCCGGATCAAGTATGGGAGCTCTGACCGCAACGCGTTCAGAGATGACCCGCCGCCGGGACACGAGCTGGTCCGGCGGCGGCGCAGGGCGGAGAGGCGGCTGGCTCAGGTGACATGTCAAAGGCCCCGGACCATGATCGGGCTGGGGCCTTTTCCCTGGTGCCCCCGGCAGGATTCGAACCTGCGACACCCGCTTTAGGAGTTCATTCATGGCTACATGCGCGCTGCCGCATTGCTACTCCACGGGCTCAAGGCAGTCCCCTGCTACTGCCAAGGTGGCCCTGTGGCCGTCATCTTCTGCCGTCAGGATCCCGCTAGCTCTTCTTACTTGTCAGCCGTGGGCGCGGGCCGTCAGCCAACGCTTCGCGACGGTCGCGGTCATCGTGTAAAAGAACTCCGACTTAAGCCCCGGTTCGTTTGTGAGCGCCTCCACCCATGTCATAGGCCAGTTGCGGCGCTTGTAGTGCCGGTGCATGGTGCGCGTAAAGGCCGAGAGGTTGCCCTGAAGGCTCTTCTTCTCCATGCCCAGCTGGGTGGCCAGTGAGGTGTAACTCACCCGCGTGTCAGGCTGCTTAGCCAGGATGTCGAGTGCGCGGGCGACCGTTTGGACAGAGCTCAGCGGCTCGATCATCAGTTTGCGGAAGTCCTCGACGGTCCATTGGACGATTGGGAGCTTGCCGTCTTCCGGTGAGTCCGCCGTCGAGCCCGTGCCCGCCGGCGGAACTGGGGGGACGGGAGGGGTAGCGGTGCCGGTCAGTTCCGCAAGGTAGGCGTACACCTGCGTGACGTACTGGCTCGGCACGGGCACCGAGATGAAGTGCGTCTGGTCTTCCTGAGTCATGGGTCCTCCCCGGGTCTATACACCAGTCCGGCGGTCTGGCGGCAGGAGCGATCGTGACACACGTACAGACGGCGCGTCTAGCCGTTAGTGCATCTTACTTGCCAGTTCTCTCGGCATTAGTCCCGGCTACTGGCCTCTATCGGCCCTGGACGGTTGGTGCCCCGCGTTCCCCGTGGTTCCCCGCACGATCAGGCACGGACCTGTTTTGCTGCACCTGCGATGTGTCGAGAGAGCCACAGCAGTGATCGACGGCGATCCAACGTTCCTACGTTCTTCACCGTTGCCCGCATGAGCCGCCAGACTGTGTCTATGGATGACCGACCAACACCTGGTGCCCTCGCACCCAATCGTCTCTCTGTCCTGGAAGACACCCTGGCACTGTTCGAGGCGGACCTTAACGCGGACGACCCGGTTCGTCGTCAAGCGGCGCAACTCGCCAACCTGTGCGTGCAGGTCTTCGGGGAGTACGCCGCGCTGATGCAGGAGGCGGACCGGCACCTCCCCAAAGAAGTACGAGACCGAATCATCGCTGTACATAAGAAGCGATCAATCGAAGGGATCTCCCGCCTCGCGGAGATCTTGGATCTCGATCTTGAGTGACAAAGCCATGACCACGCGTGACGGCCCGTGCCGGCAGGTCGACGTCTGACGGGCGGTGGCTGGAGTACTGCTGGGCGTGCGGTTCTGACCTTTGCAAACCTCTCCGGAGGGCGCTTCGAGCTCATGAATAACAGCTGGTCAGAGCCTCGCGGGCCCCGGACCAGGCTTGCCCTGTCCACAGATGGTCCATGGCCTGTCGACACCGCGTGCGGAGGCTGCTGGAGGTTCCTGCGGCACAGAGGTTACGGACCCGTTGACGGGGGAGACCATGGCAGCGTATTGGCGCAACTCGTCGAACTCCATGAACATCATCAGCCGGGCCTCCTCCAGCGGTGCGGCAAGGATGGTTCGGTAGCGGCCCGAGCGGAGCTGTCCCGCAATCTCCCGGTCGGTGAACCGGCGGTTGATCTCCTCGGCGGCCCTCAGGTCCAGTCGTCGTATCGGTTGCGAATGGCCCGAATCTCGTCCAACACCTGCTCGTAGGTCTGCCCTGGCCCTGGTGTCATGGTGACCGGGATCCGATTAGAGGCGTCGTTCAGACCTCCGCTCAGCAACTCATCCTCCAAGAACTTGATCGCTTCAGCGCAGGTCGTTCCAGCACTCAGCATGGTCCCGTTCCTCCCCTCGGGGCATGGCGCCCTGTCACATCCTGCCAGCGTGCTGACCGCCCCGAGGCCGCGATGAGCGCGACTCCACCCACCCCGACCGGACGCCGCTGCAATGCGTGCTCAACGGTTGACACGCACCGAACCACCCTGCTCGTATGGTCAGTTGCACTGTTCTGATCCACCTGTTGGTCGGGGAGTAGGCGGGCGTGGCACTAGATAATCCGGATCTCAAGGACGTGCTCAAGGAGGTCGCCTCTGGTGCTCTTCAACTTCCGGACTTTCAGCGGGATTGGAAATGGGACGACGAGCGGATCAGGGCGCTCATCACGACGGTGACGCTGAAGTATCCACTCGGCGTAGTCATGTCGCTACACGCCGGCGGCACTCCGCAGTTCAAGGCCCGGCCGCTCCAGGGCGTCGAGGCTTGCGAAGGCGCTACGCCGGACTTGTTGCTGTTGGACGGGCAGCAGCGGCTGACCTCCCTGGTCCAGGCGCTTCACCAGGACAGACCGGTGGAGACGCGGGATTCCCGCGGCAAGGACATGAAGGCCTGGTACTACGTGGACATCGCCAAGGCGGTCGGTCCGCCGGCAGACCGGGATGAGGCGATTGTGTCGGTGCCCGAGGATCGCACGCTCAAGCGGGACTTTGCTCGCAAGGTGGTGCTTGATCTGAGTACTACCGAACGTGAATACACAACGCGAGCTACTGGGCAGCGGTGGACGAAGCAGCCAACAGACGGATCGTGATTCGCCTGAGGCCAGCGGACCGGCAGATCCTCGTCGTCGGCTCTGGTCCGGGCGTCCACCCGGAGATAGTTGACCAGCTCTTCCAACCCTTCAGCACCTTGAAGCTCGGGGGCACTGGGCTCGGCCTTTTCACATCCGCTGAGCTGGCCCGGAGTCTCGGATGCACGTTGCGCCTTACGGACCAGATCGAGCAGCCGGACGAACTCGGCGGCGCCGCGTTCGTTCTCGAGTTCCCCCACGAGGAACGAAGCGAGAAGGAGCACCCTGATGAGTGAGCGAGACCACCTCGTCGAGGATCTCGTAGCTGAGATGCTCGGTCCCCGGGGAGGGCCGATCGAGAGGCTGGGGGGCGACGAGGACCCGCTTGACGAGTACGTCGTCGGTGTCCTGGCTCCGTTCTCATCCCCTTCGGTCGAGGTCGACTCGGCCCAGGAGCTCGTCGGCGAAGAGCTCCTGGGCGGTGATGACGACCTCGATCCAGGGGACTCCGTGTCTGGACACCAACCTCTTGGCGCGAGCCTTCCGCCTCTGGCAATCGACCCCCGCGCCAGACCCTCGTCGATGGGTGTGTCCCTGGCGGTCAGTGCCTCTAACAGGCCACGCCTCGACATCTGCGGTACCTGGGCCAGGTATCGCAAGGAGGCGAACGGAGAATGGCGCCGGGAGCCACACGGGGTTGTCTGGCGCGACGTGGACTGTTCCGTCGATAACCCGCTGAGCGACCCCGCGGATCCAGGGGTCGTGGTGAGGGTCCGTAGTCGAAGGGACTCCCGCGGCATCTGGAAGATCTCGGTGTTCGTGGTCAACCAGAGCCCTGTGGAATCAGACCACCCCTCCCCTTCGGACCACGTGTTCCAGCCGCAGGTGCGTCTGCGCTGTCAGGGCGGAGTTGAGCTGGTCCCACTGGAACACCAGCACTTGGGGCAGGACGAGGAGGACGAGAGCCTTGCGCTTCTCTACGAGGACCGTCCCGTCCTTGCGAGGGGACACCTCTGCTCCGCCGTCTGGCGCCAGGTCGACCCAGAGCGCCCACATCCGGGAGGGTTGGAAGGAACTCGGCCCCCGTTCAGGTGGTCCGATGGGCGTCACCTGTTCGACGACGATACGGTGGCCGAGTTCGAGCCGGCCGACGTCAGGTCCGAGTTCGTTCCTGTGGTTCCGGTCAACGCCCCGGTCAAGGGCTGGCCGGCCGACGCGGGGGATCCACCCGAGCTGGACCCGACGGAACTGGCCGAAATCACGGATGGTGCTGTACTCCGCCAAAGGCTGGAGCCGCTCGCGGACGCATACGAACGCTGGATCGAGGGCCAAGCACGCGGGGCGGGAGACCATGCGCCAGGTACGCCGGCCCATCGACACCTCTCCGGGTGCCGACGCGCGCTCGATCGGATCCGTGACGGTATAGAGGTGTTGGCAGGCGACCGCGACGCCCTCCTCGCGTTCTGCTTCGCCAATCGAGCGATTGCCCTCCAGTCGCAGTGGACCAAGGGGAAGGTCAACCGCTGGTGGCCCTTCCAGCTCGCGTTCCAGCTGGTCAGCCTGCGGGGGATCGTCGACGACACCCATGAGGACCGCGACGTATGTGACCTGTTGTGGTTCCCGACCGGTGGAGGCAAGACCGAGGCGTATCTGGGACTTGCTGCCTTCACTCTCGCGTTTCGGCGGCTCCGTGCCCAGCAAGGGCAGGAGCCCGGGGGAGGAGCAGGAGTGACCGTCATTTCCCGGTACACACTGCGGCTCCTCACGATCCAGCAGTACAGGAGGGCGCTCGCGATGGTGACCGCGTGCGAGTTCCTCAGGGTCAGCGGCTCGCCCGAGCAGCCTGGCTGGCGGCCCTCCGGGTGGGAGGATCTCGGTGACGTGCCGTGGGGCTCCACCAGGTTCTCGGTCGGGCTGTGGGTGGGTGGCAACGTGACCCCGAACAACCTGCAGGACTTCGAATACCGCGACGCGAACAACAGGATCGTCAAGAGGCACGGAGCCATCTCGATACTGGAGGGGGAGGAGGGCGAGGGTGACCCGGCCCAGATCCTGAACTGTCCGGCCTGCAGGTCGACGCTGGCCCTTCCCCCGGAGGGACTCCGCGAAGGCGACACGGGTGTGCTGCACTTCGTGGTGGGCGACCCTGATCCCGCTCTGAGCCCAGACGTGGCAGCGCAGTTGTCGGAAGAACCATTCGACGTGACCGCGGTCACGGTAACCCGTCATCCGGACCGGTCGTTCGTGACCTTGTCGGTTCGGTTTCGCGCTACTGCGGACGTGTCTGACCAGAGCGTCGACAAGTGGTTCGACGGGCATGTGCTTCGTCTGCTCGGTTCCGGATCCTGGCTCGTCTCCGCACGTGCGAGCCGGCCGGGGTACTTCGTGCGGACTGTCGAGTGGGGCAAGCGACGTAGCGAGAAGCCCGTCGAGTTCGAGATCTTCTGTCCGCACCCGGAGTGTCCGCTCAACTCCCACTTGGCCTGGTCCGAGACGACCGAGGTTGGTGCGTGGCCTGTGCCACCGGCCTTCGACCGGGGTGACGGTTCCTCGACGCACTGCCCTGTCCCGGCGTGGACGGTGGACGAGCAGGTCTACGCCAGGTGCCCGTCGATGGTGGTGGCGACGGTGGACAAGTTCGCCCGCCTGGCGTTCGAACCGAGAGCCGGCGCTTTGTTCGGCAACGTCGACAGGCTCAACGAACACCTGGGCTACTACCGGGCCTGGGCACCTCCGGCAGGGCCGGCGACCCTCCCACGAAACGCCCGTGAGGAGGTGACAGCTGGGAACAACGTTCCGGTCCGTGGGTTCCGCCCACCTGACCTTGTGCTGCAGGACGAACTGCATCTCATCGAAGGACCTCTGGGCAGTATGGTCGGCCTCTACGAGGCTGGCATCGACCTCCTCTCCACGGTGCACGACGGCAAGAACACTGTCAGGCCCAAGTACGTCGCCTCCACCGCGACCGTCCGGAGGGCGGAGGAACAGGTTCGTTCGTTGTTTGACCGGAGTCTTGAGGTCTTTCCTCCCCAGGGACTCCGGGCAGAGGAGACGTTCTTCTCCGCGACCGGCTCCTCCCATCCGCTCGACGCACAGGGGGCGGGTCGTCTGTACGTCGGGGTGATCGCCCCCGGCCGCGGGGCGCAGACACCGATTGTCAGGATGTGGTCGCGTCTACTCCAGACACCCCGCGACCGACTTGACGCCGGCGTCGCACAGGAGGAGTTGGATCCGTTCTGGACGCTCGTGGGCTACTTCAACGCCATTCGTGAACTCGCCGGAGCTGTTGCGCTGGCCCGTCAGGACATCCCCCAACGGCTGGGGAGCGTTGCCGCGTCGCCTCGCACTCTGGACGAGCAGGAGCCGATGGAGTTGTCCAGCCGAACCAGTTCCCTACGGCTCCCGGGCATGCTCGAGGAGTTGGGGGTCCGGCTGGCGCTCGGCCGGGAACCGGCGAACGCGGTCGTTGCCACCTCCATGTTCGGCACGGGTGTCGACGTGGACAGGCTCGGACTCATGGTCGTACACGGACAGCCGAAGACGACCTCCTCCTACATCCAGGCCACCGGTCGTGTGGGCCGGGGTGTCGGCGGGCTTGTCGTCACCTTCTACCGAGCCTCGCGCCCGCGGGACCTCAGTCACTACGAGTACTTCGCTGGTTACCACACCACGCTCTATCGCCACGTCGAGCCCGTCACCGTCAACCCCTTCGCGCCCAGGGCCAGGGACAGGGCCCTCGGCCCGGTGATGGTGAGTGTCCTTCGTCAGGCGGCGAGCGTTCCGACCGCGACGGGTTCCGTGGAAGTCCACGAGCGGTGGCGGATCCAACAGCGGCTGAGTAACGGGGGCTGGTTCTGCCGTGCCCATGAGATGAGCGATGCCCACCTGGACCCCGAGGTGGACCTTCTCCCTGGAATTCTCGAGGAACGCGCCGCTCAGCAGCCTGCCCTCCGTCGCCCACCGACCTCGGATACGGAGAACCACGCCCGCTCGGAGTTGGAAAGTTGGCGGCAGGTTGCTGATCGCGTAGGCGGTGCCTTGTTGTACCACGAGCCGACGGTCACGCGTCCGGCCTCTCGGCCGGTCGTCCTCGGTGACCTTGCGCACCTTGTCGCAAAGACCGGTGAGGCCTACGAGAACGCGCCGAACTCGCTGCGTGAGGTGGAGGCCACCACCACCGTCAAGGGAAGGGGATGAACCGTGAGCCGTCCCTACCAGGAGATCCGCCCGTCCCAGTTCGTCATCACTCTCGGCCCTGGAAGCATTCTCGAGACCGGATCCGGGCCGGTCGTACTGAAGACGGTTGACACCCTCTTCAACGAGATCGGCCGTCAGCCCCAGGACTTCGAGATCGTCGACGAACGGCTCTCACGACTGGAGCTGAACGGTGCGCGAATCGCTCGTGTGCCCACCAACGCCGAACTCGGACTCCCCTCTGACAGAACGATCTATCCCACACACGGGTTTCCCTTCTGGTCCCTGTGCACGCAGCACCGACCCCACCAAGTGCTGTACGAGACGGGGAGCGGTTGCCCGGAGTGTCCATCGGTGTCCTCGCAGCAGCGTCGGGAGAAGGCGGGGCGTGAGGCGATCCGTTTCGTTCAGGCATGCGAAAACGGTCACTTGGACGAGGTCCATTGGCACGGACTTGTGCACGAAGGTGGGGGATGCGGCACGAAGCACTACCTGTGGCATGGGGGCGGCCGCGCCCTCCGACTCGTCCGCATTGAGTGTCCTCGTTGCCATGCGACCGCCAACTTCGGCCAGGCATACGCCAGGTCCTGGCGGTGTAGTGGCCGCATTGTGGAGCACGGAGGGCGCCCGGCGCCGGCGACGGCTCGGTGTGTGCAGAAGGCCCGCATCATCCAGCGAGGGGCTGCCAACCTACGGCTCAGCCTGCTCCAGAGCGCGCTGACAATCGTGGATATGCCGACCAGGCTTCATGACATCCTCAGCGATCGATCCCTGATGGGGGCGGTTGGGGCACTTCACCCCCTTGGTCTCCTCGACCAGGTGGCACTCATGGCAGGGGCTGAACGGGCAGGGCTTCCCCCGGACGCGATCGAGTACCTGAAGCAGACACCCTGGTCCGAGATCAGCAAGGCGGTTGATCAACTACTGGGGGTTGGTAACACGGCCTCGTCGTCACTACGTGACGACGAACTCGACCGTCTACGGCAGGCAGCGACCTGTGGTGTTCCGGCGGTGCCCCACCCGCACCCGGGCTCTCCTCCGCTGTTTGAAGTTCGCCAAGGCGACGTGCGCCTCGTACAGGGGCCTGCCTGCCGTCACAGGCTCCGGGTCGCACCCGTCAGCCGTCTCCGCATGGTCATGGTCCAGACCGGTTACCAGCGGCTGGATCCGCAGAAGGCCCAGAATGTGTCGACTGCCTTCGACTGGAACGGCACCACCTGGTACCCGGGCATCGAGCTCTTCGGCGAGGGCGTCTTCATTGATCTTGCGGAAGACTCGCCCGCCCTGGGAGGCAGCAGGGCCAACCAGTGGAACGAACGGTTCAGAAGTGACCCACACGGTGATCCGTCACTCCACCCCGTTCATGTCTGGTGGCACACCCTCTCCCACCGTCTCCTCCGGGCGCTGTCAGTGGATTCCGGGTACTCGTCTGCAGCGATCCGTGAGCGGGTCTATCTCACCGTGCGGGACGGCAGGGTCTCCGGCAGTGGACTTCTCCTCTACACGGTCCAACCCGGAGGAGACGGCACCCTCGGTGGACTGGTCGCCCTTGTCAACCGGTTCGGGAACGTTCTTTCGCAGGCGCTGCAGGACGTCGACAGCTGCTCGAACGACCCGCTGTGTCAGGAAGCGCCGACGGTGGGGGCAGACGGAGCTGCCTGCTACTCGTGTCTCCTGGCGTCGGAGACCTCGTGTGAGCACCGCAACCAGGGGTTGGACCGCCTTCTCCTCGCCGAGAACCTACCGTGACCTGCTGGTCGGCTGGGGCCGGTATCTCCAACCGCTTCTGCGTGGGCTGGCGGACAGCCGGCGCAGGAGCGGCGCGCCGTCGGAGCTACGTGCGGCTCTGGGCGCCTGACCAGTAGCTGGAGTACCGCTTGTACGCGAGTTGTCCGCTGAACCGGATGTTGTCCTCAATGTCCACAACCAGGCAGCTCTCCGTGCCGCCGAACCGTGGTCCCCGCATGCCCCGACCGATCATCTGCTCGTAAAGGACCGGGCTGGTGGTGGGGCGGCCGACCACCAACGCTCGTACCGTCGGAGCGTCGAAACCGGTCGTGAGGACACCGTAGTTACAGAGAACGGATAGATGCCCGTCGCGGAACTGTTCGATAAGCGCGCGCCGCGTCGCAGGGCGCGTGCCGGAGGTGACGACCTCCGCGGCTCGGCCAGCGCGGCGCAGTAGGACAGCCATTGCTATGGCGTGTTCCACGGTGCAGCCGAAGAACAACGTCGGCCAATCCGGCGGCAGTTCGAGCAGTTGCTTGAGCAGAGCACGGTTCCTTGCGTCCGATTCACCGATCTGACGGAGGAAGTCAGGATGGAAGTCCTCGAACTGAGCGAAGTGCGCTCGGTATCTTTCGACGTCCTCCATCTGAAACGCAGAGCTGGCGTACGAGAGCACCTTGTGCTCAGGCCGTGACAGTACATCTCGCCGACGGAGCTCGGAGACGATGTCGTCTCCCAAGGAGCGGGAACTGAGAAGCTTGCTGTGGAACCTGGCCGCCAGCTGGCGAGTCTCGGCGTCGACCCTTCGAAAGGGTGTGGCTGTCAGCCCGATGAGGGGCACCGAGGCCTTCTGCCTGAGTTCGATCCCAAGGAAGCGCAGGACTCTGCCATAGCTGGGGGCCAGCATTCGGTGGGCTTCGTCCACAACCACCGTGCCGAGGTTCTCGCGCAGCAGCTCGAGTTCCTGTTGCACGTCGTCGTTGGTGCCTCGAAGAACCGCGTCGAGCTTCTGGATGCTGGCCACCACGACGTCGGGGTCGCTCGGGACCGAGGCGTTCCCCCACAGCCGGGCAATCTCCATGGTGTGCCGTACCTGGTCATCGCGGTGCCCCAGGTCTGTCCACACCTCACGGAACGCCTGGACGGCCTGCTCGCACAGCTCCTCACTCTGGGCGATCCAGAGGACGGCCTGACGGCGACGCTGCGAGATGCGCCAGGCGACGATGCTCTCCACCGCGGTCCTGGTCTTGCCAGCTCCAGTGGGCAGGGTCAGAACACCCCGATTGGCGCCGGGTGCCCCGGAGAGCACCTCGATCACCTGCTCCTTGAGGTCCTGTTGGAAGTCCTCCAGATCTCGGAGCGGTACAAAGGGAGCGACTTCCAGGGTGTCCGGCTCCCGTGTACTTCCCGGCAGGCCGGCAAAGGCAGGCGGGATGTCGAGGACTCTTACGAAGTGGCGGGGCCAGCTCTTGCCTGGCTTCCACGTGCGCTCCGCGATCTTCTTGGCTTTCGCTCTGCTCCCGCCACGGCTGCGCTCGCCATCTCGGTAGTCGTGCAGCTTCTCCAGCTCGTCCTCCGATGCGGAAAGCGCAAGCCGTTCCCGTAGCGTCCTGGACTCCAGAAGACCGAAGCCCGACCTGTCGACCAGGAACTCGGCAAGCTCGCCCTCGGGAAGCTTTGACCGCAGCCTTCCGGATTCGTTCTCCACGGCCGCGATGATCCACTCCACCGACTTCCTTGAGCGGGATCTCCCTCCGCTCTCGAGGTCCTCGATCACCGCCCGCAGATCCCGTGAGGCGAGCCGCCGACGCAGTACTTGGATTGCCTGGGAGCGGTCCTGCTCGCTCAACTGTCCAAAGGCTTCCACCGAACACTGTCTCCTCGACAACTAGTAACCGAATGTGTTGAGCCATTCACAGCCGGTCAATCGGTTGCAGTGGGGCTTGTAAGTCCCGCACGCTCGGAGTTGTGGTCCCCCGGGGTTACACATGCACTGATTATATGTCAAATTATGGCCGGTTCTGGTCTGTTCGCCTCGCGGGCTGCGTTGTGACAGCACATGGTGCGAGTGGCGCTACCAGGGGTGTACGTCGCGGAGCACTTCCTCACCGAGTTGCGTCGGTCTGGGAGCGGTTCTGGTCCCAGTGGGCTCCCAGCCATACGCGGTGTTGTGAGTGGAGCGGGAGCGACACAGGCTTGGCGTGGAGCTGTCCGTACAGCGCGTAGGCGCGGATGGACTCGCGAACGTCGATGCAGTCGGTGGTGGGGTCAACCGCGATGTGGCCCAAGTCGAAAAGGCGGTGGAGGTCGCGTCGTAGGAGTAGGCCGCCGTATTCGTAGTGCTCCCCGCTCTCAGCGAAGCTGTACAGGTGGGCGGCTTCCAGTGCGCAGGCGGGCGTCGGCCCGCTGAACGCGCACCTCTCGCCTTGCTCGCTGAGCAGTTGTTCGCGAAAGATGCTTTGTCCTTGGCGTACCTGGACGGTGGCGCGGCGGTGTCCTCCGCGGATGACCGCACGAGCGCCATCGGTGGTGTCGACGGTCACTCGCGCGCCGGCTTCAAGCAGGGCGGTTCGCACCTTCTCCCAACGGGCCGGGCGCATGCTGTGCTGAGACGTCGGTTTGTCGCACAGGGCGCGGATTTCTCCGCCTGTCAGTTGGCCGCGCAGGTCCTGCCAGGCCCGGCTGTGGTGGGAGCGGTAGGTGGTCACTTCCCTGTCGCGCACGCCAGGTGCCTCGAAACGCATGCGGCACTTGTTGCACCACCACTTCAGCTCACCGGTTTTCAGACGTTTGAAGTCAGCCTTGCCGCAGCGCTCGTGGAAATAGGACGACTTGACGGCCTGGGCAACGTCGATGCGTTCGATAACCGATATACCCAACAGCATCTTCTTGTCCCACAGGGCGATCACGTCCCCGGCGGCCAGGCTGGCATGTTGCGGCACAGTGCTGTCCCAGCTGTAGTGGGCTGCTGGACTGTCATCGTAGCCATCGTTGCCGCCGTGCTGACGTTCGCTACCAACGGCCAACACGAACCATGCAGTCGCCACCCTTACTCCTCACTCCCGTTTCACCTACCGGCCGACACCGGCAGCGATCGCATTCCCCGCGGTGTGCCGCTAGCGACGCACGTACGGGGCTACCGGCTGGTGCGGTGTAGGTCCCAGTGCGCTGCGAGCCACGCCTGGTGCCCCCTGCCGAGTGGAACGGCCACCGGCTGGCCGTGCAGGCGCGTGTAGTCGGCAAAGCCAGCCAGCTCGGGCGCCACATCGAGCGTGCCCTGCTGAGGGTCGAGGGCGATGAGGCCGAGATCGAACAGCCGGTGCAGGTCCCGGCGCAGCAGGAGTCCGCCTTCGGGGTGGTGCTGGCCGTCGGCGGCGTAGCTGTACAGGTGTGCCGCCTCCAATGCCGCGGCCGGCACCGGACCGGTGAACGCGCAGACCTCGCCCTGCTCTTCCAGTAGGCGCTTACGGAAGGCGCTCTGGCCTACCCGTACCCGGACCATGGCCGTGCGGTGGCCGCCAGCCAGCTGCCGCTGCGCCCGATCGACGATCCTTACCGAGGTCGCCGCACCGCTTACGACGATCTCCTCGCGCATCCGGGCCCAGTCCAGCGGTCGTAGGCTCAGCTGGGAGTTGGGCGAGTGGCACAGGGATCGCAGGTCTGGTCCGGTTAGCAGGCCGGCCATGTCGACCCAGGCCGTCGAGTGGCGGGAACGATAGGTAGTCACTTCCTTGTGGTGCACCGTCGGGGCGTCGAACTCGGCTTTGCAGTTCCAGCATCGATACGCAGGGGTCTTGTTGCGACGCGGCCGGGACGCCCTGGCCCGCCCACACTTGGGACAGGTGTAGGTCTCCTTAACCGCCTGACCGGTGTCGATGTTCTCGATGACCGATACGCCCAGTAGTGACTTCTTGTCCCACAGGGCGATCACGTCACCTATGGTCAGCGCGGCGTGGTTGGGTACTGTGCTGTCCCAGCCGTAATGCTGTGACGGCTTGTCCTCGTAGCCGTCGTTCCCGCCATGCGTTCGGTCCTCGTCCGGCACGGCCAACACCAACCACGCGTTCGCCATCCGCTCCCCCTGCCCGCTTCGCTCCCGTGACAAGGCCGGATCCCTCTCACGCCCCTGACACTGAGTCGCCCCAGTTATCTAGTCCTCCTGTAGAGGACTGAAGATCCCAGCATGACCTATCAGATCGATACCAGTAGGTCTACCGTCTCCACGGGTGCTGGGCTGCTCCGCCCGTCTTCGACTTCCACCAAACCGAAGCTCCGACGATCTAGCGTGATTGTGTTCCGTCGTCTCGGGCGCGATCACTGAGCTGCAGGATCCTCAGGGCCGCCCTGTCCGGAGCGGTCCGCACCTCGCACTCCCATACGCGGACGACTGTCCACCCGGCCTCCTCGGCGGCGGCCGTGTTTCGCTGGTCGCGGGCTTTGTTGGCGGCGATCTTCTCTGCCCACCGTTCGGCGTTTGGACCTCGGAACGCGGACGCTCCGTGTGTGGGGCAGCCGTGCCAGAAGCAGCCGTCGACGAATACTGCGATGCGATGACGGGGCAGCACGAAGTCGGCGGTACAACGGGGTGCGACCTGGCGATGGAGCCGATAGCGCAGCCCCAGCCGGTGCACTGCGTGTCGAAGCCTGATCTCCGGCTTGGTGTCGCGACTTCGACGGCCCGCGAGGTGCTGCCCCTCTTCGGTCTTGACCCAGCCAGGGCCGGCACTGGTCTTCTTCTTGCTCATGCCGAAGCGCTCGGCTCTGCAATCGTGCCCTTGGGGCCTGCCATACTCTGCATATGATCCGGGAACCAGTGGAACTTGGCATCGATGACCACGGCCACGTCGAGTTGCCGCTTGGGTTGCTGGCGGAGGCCGGTCTGTCGCCCGGCGCCAGTGTCCTAGCCTACAGCGACGGGGACGGCAGAATCGTGCTGCGCCGGGCAGAGGACGCCATCCGCGATCTGCTCGAGGACGGGGTGCTGTGAGCCGGCTGTGTGGTTGGGCGTGTGAGCCCCAGCGCCCCTGCTGAGGGCTAGAGAGCAGGGCTGAACCCGATCTCGGTTGCCTTCTCGTAGACCTCCAAGGCCTGTTTCGCCCGAGCTTCACTCTGCCGGGGATCTTGAGAAGCTCGGCGCCAGCCGGCGCAGCCTGACCCCGTGTGAAGGTCCTTGCTCATAAAACTTGCGGCCTGACTCTCGAGTATCTTT
This sequence comes from Streptomyces sp. NPDC001156, assembly GCF_053598275.1. Classification (NCBI taxonomy): domain Bacteria; kingdom Bacillati; phylum Actinomycetota; class Actinomycetes; order Kitasatosporales; family Streptomycetaceae; genus Streptomyces; species Streptomyces sp. NPDC001156. The sequence continues at coordinate 15,695 of NZ_JBSFJX010000018.1, forward strand.
TTCGCCTCCACAGAGGTCCGATTCTTGACAGTCGACAAGGGCATCACGACGGCGGGTAGCGCCAACGGCAGCTGGCGAAGAGTAAGTCTCGCAGAGTGGGTGAACGCCCGTGAGCTGACGCAGCTCTACGCCTCGGTGGAGGAGGCCCGGCAGTCCCCTGTCGCGGCTCCCTTCCCGGCGGGGCGGTGCCTGTGGTTGAGTCATCGTTCGGACGCGTCGCATTCCAGTCAATGTCGCCATTGCTGCCCTCCGAAGTCAGTTAGCGATGTCGCGTCGGTCTGTTCTGACTTCCGGCGGAGCACGATCCCACCAGTTGCCGGTGATGGCTACAAGATGGCTCCCTGGACAGGGAGACCTCAGGTCTCTACGCGATGTGAAGTGTCCAGTGTGATGCGCCCTGAAGCGGGAGGCGAACATGCTCCGTCTCCGCAGCCACCAAGGGAAATCCTTCCCCCGGCGGCCGGTAGCGGTCTCCGCTGGTGTCACGACTGGGGCGAGCCCTCCGTAACCTACGTCCACGGCACGCCTGATGGCGGTGTGTGGGATCCTGGAGGTCCGCGTCGACGTCTCGGAGGCACCTGATCTATGACTCCACCGAAGTTTGAGAGCATCACTCCCTCTGCCGCTCGCCTCACTGAGTCGTTGCGGGACATTGGGTACGACTTCCCTGCAGCGGTTGCAGACCTCGTCGACAACAGTGTTTCCGCAGGAGCCGAGCATGTTGACGTCTTCATAGAGTTCGACGGCCCGGAATCATACGTTCTGATTGCTGACGATGGCGCTGGCATGAGTGAAAGCCTTTTGACAGAGGCACTCCGGTATGGCACTAGGCGGGACTACGAGCAGGGGGAACTTGGGCGTTACGGACTGGGGTTGAAAACGGCTTCGCTGTCCCAGTGCCGCGCTGTCACAGTTGCCACCCGGAAGTCGGTCAAGGTTCCCCGTCTGTATGTCCGCACCCTCGATCTTGACGTGGTCTCGGAGGCCGACCAGTGGCTGGTTCTGAGGCTCGGCCGCGAAGGTCTTCCTCAACGTGCTCTTACGTACCTCACTGAGGGAACCGGCACCGTAGTCATTTGGGAGAAGCTCGACCGGGTTCTACCAGAGAGTCGACCCGAGGGCGGTTGGGCGCGTCGCAGGCTGGACGCGCTGGCCAAACGTACGGCTGCGCATCTCGGTATGGTGTTCCACCGATTCCTTGAGGGTACAGCCGGCGGGCGTAGGCTCGTCATCACAATGAACGGTGAGAAGATTGAGCCGTGGAATCCTTTCGCTCCGCACGAGCCTGCGCGCAAGGACCTTCCCAGCCAACGGTTCGAAGTAACCGTAGGGGATATCAGTGGAACTGTGCGTATGAATCGATACGTGTTGCCTGCCAAGGAGAACTTCAGCTCGCAGGAGCAATTCGAGCGTTTGTCGGGTCCATTGAAATGGAATCGCCAACAGGGTTTGTACATCTATCGGGCAGATCGCCTTGTGCAATGGGGGGGGTGGAGCGGGATTCGAGGCATTGACGAACATACCAAGCTGGCCCGCGCCTCATTGGACTTCGACACTGACCTAGACGGTGTCTTCAACATCAATGTCGCTAAGGTCCGCGTAACTGTCCCAGTTCAGCTGCGCCAGATGCTGGAGCGGCCGATCAACGAGTTGTGTAGCCGAGCGGATGAGGCGTACCGCAAGACAGCTCGTGGCGCGGACGTGGGAACGCCAAGTCCTCTTGTGCCTCGTCAGGCGGTATGGCGTGGTCCCGAATCGCCGGAAACGGCTGCGATGAAGGATGCAGGGCTAGCGCTGCGGGCCGCGTCGATGCAAGCAGGAGAGTACGCGGCTTTGCTACGCATCGTAGCGGTCCTTGAGGCGGAAGCCCCAGCGGTGGCTCAAGGCCTGGGGTTGAGCACCTGAGCCACCACCTGACGCTCTCAGTAGAGTAGTTGCTGTCTCTGTTCCTCGGCCTTGGAGCCAATGCACAACTTCTGTAGCGGGCATTCGGTGCACAAGGGGTCGACGGGCCGGCACAGGCTGGCGGCGAGCTCGAGCAGCCCCAAATGCGCGCTGCGAGCATTTGCTCCGTAACCAATCAGACGGGCTACTGCCAGACGTCCATCGGTGAGCTGATTGCGCCGGTGGACGTCCTCGCCGGATACTCGCGCAGCGACACGAAGAACGCCCTGACGTGCGAGAACGGGCTCTTCCGACGCGGAATCGTCCCCTTCACCCACCTCGTCGCCGTTATCGCTCACTGGGACGGTGAGAATAGCCAAGTCGGCCACGACCTGACTGATACCGGCGATATTGGACAACAACTCATCATCGGAGAGCATATGAGGAGCTCCGATGAGCTCGGTGGCCACGGCGAGAAGTTGTTCGCCACGCCGCTCGCGACCGATCCACCGGGACATCTCACGGAGTTCGGTCTCCGCAGTAATTGTGTCAGTAGGTGTGGCCCAGCGTTCCAACAATGGCCACAGGGGGCGGGATTGCTGGGGCGGCATTCTGTCCAGCAGGATCTCCGCAGAGATGACCTGCCAACGTGATGACGCTGTCAGCCATGGCAGATTGCGATGCGCCAGACTTGTGAACCAGTTCGCCAAAGTTTCGGCGATTTTCTGCGTGGTAGGAGGGGCGGGTCGCGCATCGTCCAGAGCAGCCATGACTGCACTACCGAGGTGCTCGCCTAGAAATGGAGGAACCGCGTTACCGACCTGCCGGAATGCAGCCGAGGGGGGGCCTGCAAAGCGGAATCCATCTGGAAACGTCTGCAAGCGGGCCGCTTCGCGCACTGTCAGTGTTCGGTTTTGCCGAGGATGGATGTACCAGTAGCCGTCCTTGGCAATATGCGCGGTGATAGTCCGCGACAGGCCGTTCTCGTCGAGACGTTTGTACTTGTCGCGGAAGATATCGTCCCGATACCGCTTCATCTCATCGGGGAGGTCCGAGTACCGCGTGCTTGTAGACATGGATTCGAAAGCGGCCTCATCGTCCTTTCGAACCGGTCGTGTGATGTGGTCGAAGACTTTGCCCGCGTCCGTGCTCGGCACTTGTTCGCGCATCTTCTTCTGGAAGCGCGTGAGGGGTTGCTCGTACTCTTTCCATCCGTCGGCTCCGCCCTCTGGGCGCCAACCGCCCTCGACCACAGGCAGATCGCCGATGGCGTTCCACACCGTGACCTTGTCCGGGGTCTCATCAGGCCATTTGAAGTGATGCCCATCGCGAAGGGCTACTAGTATCAGTCGCTGCCGAAACTGCGGTACACCGTAGCGCCAAGTATCAACGACACGCTCCTCCACGGTGTACCCGAGGGACTCCAATTCGTGGACCATCGTCCGCAGAATAAACATCTCGCGGTCGAGTGCCATGTCCGGCACGTTTTCCATGACGACGGCAGGCGGTAGCGCGAGACGGACCACCTCCAAGAACGAGCGCCACAAGTCGCGGCGCTCGTCATAAGGGTCACGCTGCCCTTCTCGGACACGATGCCGGATCTTGTAACGCCCCGCCTTGGAGAACGGCTGGCACGGTGGCCCGCCAGCGAGCAAGGTGATACCGGCCTGAGTTACTAGCCCGGCCACACGCTTGACTCGGTCCGGATCGCCTAGATCCCAGTCCAAGGTCAACCCGCCGAAGTGGTGCCGGTGCGTCTCCAAGGCCTCACGGTCATGGTCGGCAGACAGAACGACGCGGAACCCGGCGGACTCCAAGCCGTAACTCAGACCGCCGGCTCCGCAGAACAGGTCCGCTGCCAGCAGCCTTCCCTCCGAACGCAGCTGCTTGGCGTAGTCCAAGAAGGCCTGGTCATCCCCACACTCCTCCGGGTGCGGTTCCAGACGGACGAACGGGCCCCGTACTAGCTTCACTTTGTATGGGCTGCGCGGCGCTTCCGCGATCTCCGTCATGACGCCTCCTGAGAAAACACCAGCACAGGTTACCTTTGCTGCTTCGGGTGCGGGGGCGGGACCGCGCTGTGCCGCACCGCTGACGCCATCCTCGGACCTGCTGGAGGAAGGGGCGCTGTGTCCCGCCATACGGCGTCAGCGCTAGCCACGGGGCCTGGGAAGGCTAGAGAGCAGGACTGAGACCGACGCTGAGCGCCTTCTGCGGACGTCAAGGCCTGCCTTACTTGCGCAGGCCTGATCTCGCCTTCGGGGGCCAGCTTCGTGGCGATTGTCACCGCACGCTGCTGCTCGGACAGCTCCAAGGCCCGTGTCTGTCGGACCCACTCGCCAAGAGCGTCCTACTCCGCGGCGTCGATTTCCGCCTTGTCGGCGCAGGCAAGGACTCCTCGCTGCGTATGGCCGCTCTCCGCGTGACTGGCAACGCGTACTGCAAAGTCACTCAACCCAGCCGCCCGTAGTGTCCGCTGCGCGAGCACTGCGTCGGCAAGCCCCTGGCGGACGATCTGTCCAGCCAGACCTCTATCGAGGAGGACGGCGGCCGGGTCCCGCCCTGATCAAGGATGGCGAGGGCCTGCTCCAAGAGCGCTCCCTGCCTCGGGAGCAGGCCCGTCATGTGCCGGCCTACGGCGCGAACGCGCTGAAGCCCTCTTCGATCGCGTTGTCGTAGACCTCCAGCGCCTTCCTGACCTGGGCCGCCGTGATGGTGCCGTTGGTCGCCAGCTTGGCGGCGATCGTAGTGGCGATCTGCTGCTCGGCCAGCTCCAAGGCGCGTGTCTCCCGCGCCCAGTCGGCCAGCATCTCCCACTCGCTCAGCTCGATCTGCTTGAGCCGAGAGAGCTGCTCCTCCTCTTCCTCCCGGGTGTCCACCGCGAACTCGACGGGCTGCGCCAGAAGCTCCTCGGCCAGTTCCTCCGGAACAGTCCAGGGAATGCGGGAGACCTCCTCCCAGCACTTGCTGCTCTTCGCCCACTCGGTGACGTGCTTGCCGTCCTGGATGACCATGTCCATGATCAGCGGACACAGATCGTGGGTGGCTTGGACGACCGCGTCGCTCACCTTCTGTTCCCGCCAGATGCGGTCGAGGTCGATGCGCCGTTCGGTCTCCTCGCAGAGGCGGGCCGCCGTGTAGGCCGTGATCAGGGCCTTGTGGCTTCCTGCGTCGTGGACCTTGGCTACCTTGTCGACCGCCTTGAAGAGGATGCCCATGGCGACCGTCCGGCGGCAGTAGTCCGCATCGATGACTGGGGGCTGCTTCTTGACGTCAGCCTGGAAGGCGGCGAAGTTCTTTTGCGCTCCACGGCTGACTAGGTGCGGCAACCCGTTCCACGCGTTGACGAACTTGGCCAGGTCAGATTTGGCGAATCGCTGGGCGGCCGGGTTCTCGGCCTTGAACTTGCGCCGCGCGGCGATTGCTGTGTGCTTCGCTTCCTCCACCGCGTACGAGCCACGGGCCCGCTCGTAGAACCAGCGTGTCTGCGGACCGCCGGGGGTGGTTGGGGGCGCCCACAGGGTGCGGCTGATCCGTTCGAACTCGACATGGAACTTGTCGTTGGCTGAGAGATCGACCAGCGTGACCTTGTTTTGAGTGTTCGAGTACCGCGAGATGCTCGGGACGATTTCCATTAGATCGTCCGAGCCCATTAGCGTCAGCTTCATCTGGACGCTGACACCGGCCAGATCCCTCTTGTCCCGTTTGAAGACGTGGTGGAGGGTGGCGGTGGTCTGCCCGCCGTTCACGATCTGGAGGCCGGTGAGACTGCGGATGCCGACGCGCCTGCCTTCGGCGTCCTCGACGAACTCCGCGTCGGTCGCCGTCGCCGTGATGCCGTTGTTGTAGGCCAGGAACCGCCCCGGCTCGTTGAGCAGGGTGAGGCGGATACCCCGGTTGACCGTGCTACGGGCCTGTAGGAACGCGCGCACGTTTAGTTCGAGAAGACGCGTGCGGTGCTCCTCGTACAGCTCGGCGAGATGGCGTCCGGGAACGACGGCGAGGGTGACGGAGAGATCGGGCTCGATGCTTTGCACCGACAGGCAGTTGATCGGCGGGTCGAACTCCACAACGATCGGCTCGCTGGCGGCACCGGACGTCTGGTGACGGTAGAGCCGGGCGAGGTCCCAGAGGTGATGCTCGACGGGGAGGTCTTGGAAGTCGGTGGGTTCCGGCTGCGTGCGGGCCGTCGACTCGCAGTTAGTGAACAGGAAGAGGCGCACCTTGGAGGCGTTGGCGAGTAGCTTCTCGACGCCCTCGCACAGTTGGTGCACCTCGGTGGGCTGATCGAAGTTGCCCCGGATGCTGCCGGCCTTTTGTAGGAAGGCGAGCAGCCTGCGGAAGTGCCGTGTCACGTCGGCCTTGGTCAGCCTGTCGGCGACGGGGTCGAGGCTGAAATCTGTGGTGTAGAGGTCGAGGACCGAGCGGTCGTCGCTGTATCCGAAGCCGTACACCATGACGCCGTGCCCGCTGTGGTAGGCGACGGTCATGTTGGAGACGAAGCCGGACTCCTCCAACTGCTCCAGCACCCAACGGGTGAACGTCTTCGGGATGGAGCCGTCCTCAGCTTCTGCCAAGGTCTGTATGTCGCCCGTGAGCGTACGGGCGTAGTCGGCAAGGGGCAGCTCAGCCATCAGTACCTCTGATTACTTCGGTGACCTCTTCGGTCGTGGTGCGGTGCTTCTCAAGCGCGATGACGCTGATGTCGTAGGCGCAGTTGCCGACCCCGTCGGGCAGGTCGGTCTCCACGATGCGCGGGAATTCCTTGTCGACGGTCCACAGGTCGGCTCGACGAAGTGTGTAGCGCGGCTCGTCGTATAGGTCCCGCTGGTGCGGCAAGTAGCCGGACTGGATCAGGCGGTTCTCGAACCGGGCGGATGCCGAGGTGAGGCTGGCGGCGGCGCGGATGTTGTCCACCACCGAGTTGAGGCTCTCGCCCAGACCACCCCGGCGCTCGTCGAGAGCCAGGTGTACGAGCACTAGGCGGCCGACACCACGACCGTCGAGTTGCCGTTCGTTGGCGATCCGGACGGTGCTCGGGTTCTTCTTGGCGGTGGTTTTGACCTCGATGGCGACGGACGGGAGCTGAAAGTCCTGGTTGCTGCCCTCGGGCCCGGTCCACGCCTCCACCGCCGCATACGTCGGAAGAGCAGTGAGCAGGTGGGTGCGCAGGTAGCGCAGCTCGCCGTAGAGCCCCAGCCGGGCCTCTCTGCCCAGACCCTGGGATCCGACACTGCGCATGAGCTGCTGCCAGTGCGCAAACCGTCGGACCGCCCGCTCGAGGACCGTCTCCGACGAGGCGTCCCTCGAGGCACGCGCGATGTCCTCCGCGAGGGGAGTAAACACCTCCCGCAGTTCACCCGCGGTCAGGGAGATCTGGAGCTCGAACTCGCGATTGCTCACCGAACTGCAGGACAGGCTCAGGCCGTGGGTCTCCCGTAGGCCGACAAGGAGGGGGCGCGCACGGTCGACCGCCTGTGAACCACCTCGCACCAGCAGCATGCGTTGCCGCCCCGGGTGGGACACGCCCACATGGATGTCGTGCCCGCTCTCGGGGAACAACCGCCGGGTGGAGCGTCCCCGGTTCGGCTGCGGTGCCTCCAGCTCCTGCCACAGTGATTCGTCGATCACGCGTCCTCGGCCCCATCCTCGTAGCTGAGGTCGTCCGAGTCGTCCTTCCACCAGGGAGCATTCACGACGTACTCGGTCGCGGTGTGGGCCTGGGAGAAGGGGAAGCTGGCGGCGAATCCGATCAGCGGTATATCGGGGTTCGCCTTCGGCGGCGGCTCCATCATGTAGATGAGCAGGTGAGCCTGGTCGGGGCGGCGCTGCCAGCGAAGCGGCTCACCCGTCGGCAGGGTGGGTGCGAGCGGTTCGCCGTTGCGGTTCTTGCGCCCCGCAGCGGCCTTCTTCGTCGCCTCCCAAGCAGCGTCGTATTGCTCCTGGTCGAGATCGAGCGACTCGTCCTTGGGGTTCAGGATGCGCTTGATGGTGTGCTTCGTGGAATCCGGGCGGGCGGTCTTGGACGCCGCTCGTGTGACCGCGCCCAGAGTGTGTCCCGCGAGGTCGACGGGCATGTCCGCTCCCCGGCGGGAGACGACCCGGACAGTCCACCGGCCGAGCTCCCCGGCCTTGGCGCACTGCTGGATGTAGGCAGAGATGGCGTCCGGACGGATCCGGTTCGCCTCCGGCGCAGACCTGTAGGGGTCGAAAAAGCCGGACGCCACCACCTCCGCGGGGACGTCCGACCACACGAGGCTGCCAGTCTTCGGGTCGACCTCTGGCGAAGCCTGCTCCAGGAGCAGGCCGACGAATTTCTGCAGGCTGTCGAAGTTGTGCTTCGGCTTCCCGTTGGTGAGAGGGAAGATCGTCGTCTCGGCGAGTTCGCCGGAGAAGCTGAGCCGCACCCGCGTGCCCTGACGCATCTTGTTGGCGGCTGTGATGCTCAGGCCCAGAGAGGAGGTGCGCACCTTGAGACCGAACTCGCGGGGGGTGAAGCCGATCGCCGCCATCTCCTCGATGTCCCGGCGGAGTTCGTCGGTCGCGGCCGTGATTTCCTCGTAGGCAGCCACCAACTGTGCGGTCGTGTAAAGCCGGCATAGGTCCTCGTAGCCGGGCCGGTAGCCGAACCAGCGGCCCATCTGCAGCAGAGTGTCGTAGGTCTTGGCGAAGCGGAGGTAGTAGCTCACCGAAAGACCCTCGAGGGTGAGGCCACGCGACAGCTTCTGCCCGCCGACAGCGATGACGTACATGCCTGTGTGCCGGTTCGAGTAGTAGTCGAGTACGTCCTTTGCCACCCCGTTGATGGCCTTGACCTCGAGTTTCTGGATCGCAGGGAGAATTTCGGCGGCGGTTTGCTCCCAGGACAGCCGTTCGGCCTCGTCCGCGGTGAAGAAAGCGGTGGTGGGCTCGAAGTTCTCCTCCCACACAACCCGCAGTTCGTTCATGAGCGCACGGGACGCGTCCCCGTAGCGGTCTCTGAGGCCGTTCCGGAGCAGCCTCACGTAATCGTCGATCTGGTCCCGGACCTGCCCCTGCACCTTGGTGAAGCGGGTGACGTGCACCAGCATCGAGTTGTGGACATCCACCTGCCCCCGCGCGCGGCGGGCGGCACAGGTCAGCACGAAGGAATGGATGGCGCGCCGCAATGAATCCGGCAGCTCGGCCGTCACCGTGAAGCCGGACTTGTGCTTCTCGGGAACCCAGTCCTCGGTGTCGTCGACATGATGTACCAGCGGCAGCGGGTCGATGTCCTCTTCTTCCGCGTAGGCACGCAGACCGAACAGGCGCTCCGGACCGAGGTAGTTGGACGGTGCCCGCAGCGTACGGATGAAGCTCTCGGGAAACAGGTCGCCGCCGAGGCTGTCGTGGTCAGCATCCGGGTCTATGTAGATGTTCGCGTAGGGGGTCGCGGTGTAGCCCACGTAGGACGACTTGTCGAAACTGGTCAGCAGCTTGCGGATGGCGGCGTTGATACTGGTGGGGTCAGCACCGTCACCGGCCGTGTTGACGGACGCGTTGTCGGCCTCGTCGTCGATGACGAAGAGCGGGATGTCCTGCACTATCTTGCGGCCCGTCTTGGGGTCCTCGACGCCGTGGACCTCCGTGACCCAGGTACGCAGGTAGTCGATGATCCTCGGATGCTTCTTGACTACGAGAACAACCGGGAAGTTGCCGATCGGCAGATTCGCCTTGGAGGCGGTCTTCCGGTCGAAGTCGCCCTTCTCGGTGCTGTTGGTCAGCGACGCGATGTGAAGACGGGGCTCACCGGCCATGGCACCGACGCCGATGTAACGGTCGGCGCCCTCTTGGTCGGACCGGAGCTGGTACTGGGTGTCGAAGCCCAGCAAGCCCTCGTCGATGCGGAGTTGGGTCTGAGCACGAAGGTCGTTGAGGACACCGGCGAAGACAACGATCAGTCGGTATCCGGCGTCGGCAGCCTTCGCCGCCAGACCGATGAACTGGCCAGTCTTCCCGGACTGTACCTGGCCGATCACCAGCCCCATCCGACGCCAAGGGCCGGGCCGGTGCGGATCCTCCAGCTCCCCGAGAACCTCGTCCGTCGTCCGGTCGATGCTGTTCACCACCTGGAGTGGCATGCCCCGCGAATGCTTCAGGAACCGTTCGTACCGGGTCCAGAAGGCCCACGAACGGTCGTTCTTGGCATCGGGCAGCCACCGGACGTGGTCCTCGCTGTTACTCAGCCCTGCTGAACTCTCCTGAAAGACGGTAGTGCGGGACTCGACCAGCTTGCGTAGATCGGCGACCTCCACCGTCACTCCGTTGAGGCCGGCGACCATCTTGGCCGTCTCAACAGCCTTGGTCACCTCGTCCGAAGTAGCTTGCCGGTCTTCCGGCAGAAACTGAATGGCTACCTTCAGCGCAAAGGACAGATCCTTGCTGACCGCCGGTTCCACGGATGCCTCCCCCTGGAGATACGTAACTTGATGGTCGGGAACAGGAGGGCACGCCCCACCCCGGGTAATCGGTCACTTGTTCCAGAATCCATCTAGTTGGTCGAATGGTTGCGTTGTGCGGATGACCTGTCGTGCCTCATCCGGAGAGCGGCCCTGGGCGACGAGTACATCGAACATGCGCTGGGCCACTTTGATCGCCTCCTCGGTGGCCTTCCCCGGACCACCGAAGGGCTCAGGATCGTCTGCTGTGTCGGTCTCGTGCAGCACACGCAGCGCCGGCACGGGTACGGTCTCCTCCAACAGTCGCAGCAGCGCCCGGACGTTCGCCGGATCGCCGCCCCCCTCCCGTAGTACCGCCTCGACCATGGGGTGCTTCCGGTTGATCCGGCAGTGGACCATGTTCTCGTCCCGCCGTACGTTCCAGGCGAATGACAGATTCTCGGCGCGCTGCCGTGCCGCTATCTGACCCCGGTTGCGGACGGTCTCGGCTGCGGCGGACCGGACCGTGCGCGCTATACGCTGGAGATGCTGGCGCAGTGCGACCGGCGGCACCACTGTCGCCTTCCGGACGTCGACCTGCCACTGTGCGTCGGTCTCCGCCGGAATGTCGACGGCGATGCGGGCCAGGTTGTACTTCTCCTCGCGCCGGAGTCCGCGTATGCCCAGCCAACTCCCTGCGAGGATCAGACGGTTCCGGCGGTACACGTAGAAACCCTGCTGCCGCAGCCACCCCTTGGGTCCTCCGGCACGTTCCGCCTCGACACGGGTCAGCCGCTGCAGCCCGGGCAGGATGTACGGCTCGACCCTGACCTTGTGCCCTTCGAGCGGCAGGTTCTCCACCGGGTGGTGCAGCACCGACGGGTGGCTGGACAGGAACGGGTCCCACGGCTCGACGGCCAGGCCCGTGACCCGCAACGTCAACGCGGCCGAGCCAGTGAGGAACCGGGCGAAGACGAGACCGAGGTGGCTGCGGACCTTCTCGGCCTCGTCGTAGAACTGCTGCTGGGTCCTGCGGTCGGCCGCGGTGATCTCCCGGTACCCGGCGAGCCGGTGCCACAGAACTACTGTGCCGACGGACCGTCCGGCGGTGAGCCGCGCCAAGGCCCTCTCGGCCTCGGCCGGCGGCCGGCGGAGCAACCGCCACTCACCGGTCTGTTCGACCACGTCCAAGTCCCATGTCCGCGAGCGCCAAGGGCCGTCGTCCTCCGCGGTGCAGACCGTCAGCAGACGGCACTGGGAGAAGGAAGCCGACTTCAGCCCCACTCCGTACCGGCCCAGATCCGTGGACGTGCGGTCCGTCGCTGACCAGCGCGCCGCGACGGTCATCGCGGTAACCAAGGCCTCCTCCGACATGCCATGACCATCGTCGACCACGGCGACCCACGAGGAGCGCCCGTCCCACGTGAACTCCACATCGATCGTCCCCGCCTTAGCCGAGACGCTGTTGTCCACCAAGTCCGCGACGGCGTCCGGCAGTGAGTAGCCCAGCGAACTCAGGGAGGCCACCATCCCAACTGGCTCGGGAGGCGCGAGATCATACGCCATGTGGTACTTGGTCCTGCCCTTCCGGTCCAAGACGGTTGAATGATGAAGGTATCCCCTCGTGGCTGGTCATGGTGCTTCTGTGCGCAAGGTGAACCTGAGGTGAGGGGACGAGCATGGGCGCATCCTGCCTACGCATCGCGTTGTTGAAGGAGCGACTAACCATCATGTCGGGAACCTGCAGAGACGTCCATAGGTGTCCGCTGCAGGCTTGGGTGACAGGCGCATCGAGTGGGGCTCCGCAGAACTGTGCCGAGGGGACCGATACCTCACCTAGCACCACCACGAGCACCTTCATCTGCCGTCGCAGCGGGAAACGCCCCATCTTGCCTGACCGCCACCCCCACGCGGAAACCAGTAGGTGACAGGGCCCCTGACCTGCTGATTCCCGCATCGCCCTGTAGCTGGCCTGTCACCTTGGTCGCCACTGGTCACCTCTGAGCTCCCTCGCACGGCCCAGGGACGGCCCAGCTCCGGCCGAGCGAGCTGCACGCCGACCTGCCCGTTGGAGGTGAACGCGGGGCTAGACTTCTTCGATCTAGGGGCGAGGGGTGGGATGGCCAAATACAGGAAGCTCGCACGTATTGCCGTCGGCGGGCAGGCAGTCGTCCATCGTGCAATTAATCTGGACACTGGGCAGGAAGTCGCGTTGAAGACCCTAACTCCGCCGGGCACGAAAAAGTCTAGTCCGGTCGAGTCCGACCGGGAAAGAACCCGCTTCCTGCGCGAGGTGAAAGAGCAGAGCCGACTAAGCCACGAAAATATTATGCCCGTGTTGGATTCATCGGGCCGGCCGAGACCTTGGTACGCTATGCCACTCGCGAAAGCTTCCTTGCAGGACTTCCTGCAGTCCGGCAAACGTGACATGGCCTGGTCCCTGAAAGTCGTACACAAAATCCTTGACGGCATGGAACACGCCCATGACGAGGGAGTAATCCACCGGGACCTAAAACCAAACAACATCCTTCTCGTCGAGAACGAGTGGATGGTTTCCGATTTCGGTTTCTGCCGGAACTTAAACTCTGAAAGCCTGCGGATCACGCAAGCCGAGCGGCTGATAGGGACACTACTGTACGCCGCCCCTGAACAGTACGACGATGCGCACACCGTGGGCCCTGCGGCCGACATTTTCGCCATCGGGAAGATCCTCGTACATTGCCTCACTTGGAGCACGCCACCCCCGGGGGGTAATCGACTTAGCGAAATTCCTCCCGCATTCAAGTCGACGGTGCTTCGCTGCGTGGCGGAAGAACCTGAAGACCGATTCCAGAGTGTGGCCGATCTGAGAAGTTCACTCATCTCCGCACTCGACGAGGCAAAGAAAGGCTAGGGCATAATGTCGTCCATGTTCAAGGAAGATCCCGTATTCAAGGCGCTGCCCGAGTCAACGGGATCCCTCGTCGTTGCGATCAAGAAGGGCGCTATTGCGCTGCCCGACTTCCAGAGGAGCTTCGTTTGGGAACCTAGGCGCACGATTGAACTCCTCAAATCGATCATTTCCCGCTACCCGGCAGGGACCCTGCTTACTTGGACACAAAACGACCAAATGAGCTTTGGGTACAGGTATTTCGATGGTGTCTCTGAAGCGGGCCGCCGTCCGAATCGGCTCGTTCTTGACGGCCAGCAGCGTCTTACTTCCATGTATCAGGCGCTGACTGGGACAGGCGACCACACGTTCTTTATTCGCGTCTGGCCCTTCATCGATCGAGGTAGCGGCAAGCTTCGATCGCTCGACGAGGTGGAGCTGGATGACGCCATTTTCGCCCATGACTCCCGCTCTCCTCGCTCACGCTTCAATCCGAATGACGAAGAGTGGCAGCTCAACAACGCCACGTTCCCTGTTTCCCAATACGACAGACTGCGTCCCTGGTTTAAGAAACTCGCCCGACATGTAGAATCTGATCGCGACGCGGCAGATGAGCTAGAGGAGCTTCTCAACCAATTTCGCGATAGTTACCTTCAGCCGCTGGAATCGTACGCATTTCCGGTTGTCGACCTGCCTGCTAGCACCCCGCTCGTAGCGGTCTGCAACATCTTCGAGACGCTGAATCGGTCAGGAAAAGAGCTCACTCCGTTTGACCTCCTCACAGCCAAGTTTTACCCCGAAGGCGTTCACATGCGCGACCTTTGGGAAGCGGCCCTGAGTCGGTACCCCTTGATCAGCGAATTCGGGGTCGACGCATATAGCCTTCTCCAGGCAGTTTCCTTGCGGGCTCGCGGAACAGCGCAGCGAGCCGACGTGCTGAATAGGATGACATCTCAGGACGTCCTCAAGCATTGGGACGCGGCAGTCTCGGGAATGTCGGACACTCTTGACTACCTGAAGAGCCAGTGTGGTGCGGTGTCAATTACCTGGCTGCCCTACAGCATGATTTTGGTCCCTATGGCTGCAATCTTTTCCGAGATCGCTAACTTGCGCCCAAAGGCCAGGATTGAGGCCATGGAAAAGGTAGGCCATTTCTATTGGTGTTCAATCTTCTCCGAGAACTACGACCAAGGCGCAAACAGCCAAGCAGGGGCCGACTTCCGGGCGCTTCGCGAATGGCTCTTCTCTGAAGGATCCGCGCGGTTCCCGGAAGCAGTCGAGCACTTCAATCTCGTGGACTCCGATCTCCTGCTTGCACGCGCTAACCGTAAGGCCCTGTTCCGTGGAGTCATGACTTTGTTGATCCGGTCTGGAGCGAAAGATTTCGCATCCGCCCAGGCCATCTCAAGTATCGGATCCACGAGCTTTGACAACATTCGGGTCTTCCCGAGGAGCGTGATTGCCGCGTCTTCCTTCGAAGACGAACAGCTTCGCGACCCAGATCTAATCTTGAATCGTGTCCTGGTCGACAAAGACACTAAGAGGGCGGTTCGCGAGCGACACCTGGCAGATTACGTCGAGGGACAGGAATCGGCTTCACAGAAGAAGTTCGCCGAAGTAGTGGAGTCGCATCTCATCGAGGCCAGTGAAGAAGGCGGCTTGATGAAGCGTTCGTATGAAATGTTCTTGAGGGAGCGACTAAGCCTTCTAGTCGATCTCATCGAAGACGTCACGGGACGCTCGATCGTCTACGAGGCCGAGTGAGGTCGGTGGAGCGAGTTTGGCCGGTGGCCTGCCCGGGCTGGGGTCGAGCATGATCAGGGGGCCGTACGCTGGTTGGCAACTCGGTCAGCTCTTGAGCGTGACCGCAATGTGATCGAGTGGCCCCCTGGTCCTGCTCGACGCGGGTCCCTGACCGGGGAGGTGGCTAAAGCCGTGGAGCCGACCGCCCCAGCCACAGAGGGGTTCACCCCCCATCAACCCGAGCTATCAGGCGTGCGGCCGGGCCGGAGCGGGGCGCAGACAGGAGCGGCGGCCCGGACGCGGGCCGCACGCGCCGCGCTGTGCGCGGCGGGTGCCTTGATTACGTGAAGAAATTCTGAGCCAACCGAGGTTCGGCTACAGCCTGAACGACAGCTCCAACTCGTCGCCCGGTAGGTGGAACTCCTCCAGGGCCAAGGGCTTGTCTGCCTCCGCGAGTGTCACGCGAAGGACGTGTAGGAGTGGCACCCCGTCTGCGAGTCGGAGGGCTTGGGCCTGGTCCGGTAGGGGCATGCGGGTGCGGACGTATTCGGTGAAGTGGAGTTCGTGGCCTAGGTCGGCCAGGGCCGTGTAGAGCTCGGGTGCCGGCGGTGGTGCTTCTTCCTCGTACTTGGTGTCGATGAGGACCGAGAACGGTACGTACGTGCGGTGGAGTTGGCGGAGTCGGCCGTTGTCTGCTGTCTGGAGGGCGTCGTACGTGTACATCGGCTCGCCTGGCGGGATGCGGAGTAGGTCGGCCAGGGCCAGAGGCGCGTCGGTGCGGGTGGCTACGGGCGGCTCGGCGTCGGTCCAGCGGATGCCGTCGGCCTCGACGTAGCGGCCGTCCGAGGCCCGGCGTACGCCGCGCGGGCGCGTGAGGCCGGGGCGGCTGTGGGGGGAGCGGGCAAAGGTGCCGCGGCCCATGATGGCCTCGACGAGACCGGATGCCCTTAGCTCGGCAAGGCCCTGACGGACTGTGGGACGCGTCACGCCGAACTGCTTGGCCAACGCCTCCTCGGACGGGAGCGGTTGGCCGGCCGGGAAGGTGCCGTCCAAGATGCCATCGCGCAGGTAGTCGGCGATCTGCCGGTACTTCGGCTGCGTGTCCTTCGGTGGCATGGGGGCCCTCCGTGGCCGTGGCTTCTGCGGCTGTTTCTGCGTCGTAGACGGCTTGCCGACGATCGTGGACAGCTTCTCGTATCGCTAGCCGGTTGACAACCCGTACTACGGGTCGCCACTCTGATCTGGCGCGCACCCGTACTACGGGTGGTCTAGCAACCCGGAGGATCGGCCTTCGGGTGCCAGAGATGAGGAGAGACGAACAGTGGCAAGCCTTCCGATCGACACCGCGAAGTTCACGGGGATCATCTGCGCCGTGCCCCCGGCTCCGCGGGTCGCGAACCGAGAGACCGGTCAGCTTCGCGTCGACCGCGAGACCGGCAAGACGATGTACCAAGTCGGCCTCTGCTTGATGGCCGGCGCTTCGGCAGACGTCGTGACCGTGAGCGTTGCCGGTGAACCGACCGGCGTGCAGCTCGGCATGCCGGTCGCCGTGCGCGACCTGGTCGCCACACCGTGGGAGAACGAGGGGCGGCACGGGATCGCGTTCCGTGCGGCGGAGATCCGGCCCCTGAGCGCTCCCGCGTCGGCGGGCAAGGGGGCCGGGCAGTGATCAACCTGGCCTCCACTACTTCGGCTGGTGTGACCGGGCCGAGTTGGACTCTGCTGGTGGCCGCAGTGCTGGTGTCGGGTCTGCTTCTGGCAGGCCCGGCCCTGCGCCGCCGGTATCCCGTCGCCTGGTGGTTCTTACTCGGCTTCCCGGTTGCCGCCTTCCGGGTCATGCAGACGTGGCGGCCCCTGATGGCCGGGTGTGGCCTCGCCGTGAGTCGGCGGCCGGCGCTGACGGTTGTGTCCGGGCTCGTCGGCAACGGGGCGCCTCCACCGCAGCCGCGCGTCCCTCGTCGCGGTCTCATACGCCCGACCTCGGGCGGCTTCGTGCTGCTGGTGCGGCTGTTGCCGGGGCAGGTGCCGGAGGACTTCGTCAAGGCTGCGCCTGCCATGGCGGAGGACTGGCAGGTTCACGCGGTGCGGGTGACCTCCTGGAAGCCGGGGGTCGTACGGATCGTCTCCTCGGCGGCTGACCCGTTGGCCGCTCCTCGGATCCCGAGGCAGCGTGGCCCTGGCCATCTGCTTCGGGTGACCGTGGGCGCGCTGGAGACCGGGGCTGCGTGGGTGGTCGACCTGCGGCGCGTTCCGCACTGGTTGATCGTGGGTGCCACCCGTTCCGGCAAGTCCACGCTGATCAATGCTCTTGTCGCGGGTCTGGCTCCGCAACCAGTCGCCCTCGTCGGCATTGACTGCAAGGGCGGGATGGAGCTGTCCCTCTACGAGCCGCGGTTGTCCGCCCTTGCGACCAACCGTGAACAGGCGGTCCGGCTGCTGGCCGCGCTCGTCGACCTGACCCTCGATCGCATGACCGTCTGCCGGGCGGCTCGCGTCCGCAACATCTGGGGTCTGCCGGACAAGGAACGCCCCGTACCCGTCGTCGTGATCGTCGATGAGCTCGCGGAGTTGTTCCTTGTGGCGAGCCGGAACGAGAAGGACGAAGCTCAGGCGGCCGCGACCGCGCTGATCCGGCTGGCCCAACTCGGTGCAGCCCTCGGTGTGTTCCTTGTCGTCGCTGGCCAGCGTGTCGGCTCCGACCTGGGGCCCGGTGTCACCGCGCTGCGGGCACAGCTCGGCGGCCGGGTCTGCCATCGCGTGGCCGACCCCGGTACGGCCGAGATGGCGCTCGGCGATCTCAACCCCGACGCGCTCAAGGCGGCACAGGCCATCACCCCGGAACAGGCCGGTACGGCCGTCCTCGCCTCCGGCGACGGCTGGGAACGCGCCCGGTCGCACCTGATCACGGAGGCAGACGCGGAAGCCGTCGCCGCCGAGTACGCGCACCTGACTCCCGTCCTGTCCGAACTACACGTCGAAGCGCCGTGAAAGGGGCCTGCCGTGCTGGTGTCCATGTCCGCCGTCCTGCTGCTGGGCCTGCTGATCTGGTTCCTTCTGCGCATCCGGTACCTGCGGTGGGTCGACGCGCTGCTCTGCGGAGCCTTCGGCTTCCTGCTTTCCAAGACCGTGGCAGCGCCGTTCGCTCAGGCGTTCCTCGACGGCGTGAACGGCTTCCTCGGCCAACTCCGCTTCTGAACCGACCCGCTGATCCGAGAAGGGGACATCCCGTGTCCGAGTACGTCATCCGCTCTGGTGACCGCGCCGCGTTCCTGGCCGGTCTGCGGGAGCTGGTCGGCTTCCTGACAGCCAACCCCGCGGTCGTGGTGCCGCGCCATGCATCCGTCGCCGTCCTGGTCGACGCATCCGACTCCGCCAGTCGCCGAGAGGGAGTGGAGTCCGTCGCCGCTCCACTCGGCGTGCCGGCGGAGGACATCGGCCAGGGCTACTTCAACGCGCGCCGCGACTTCGGACCGATCGCGTACGTCGTCGCCGCGATTCCGCCTGAGGAGCGGCAGTGATCGCCCGTACGTCGGGCTCCCGACGGGGCGCGAAGTCGCCAAACCCGACCCCGTCAGGAACCCACTCCATCCGCCACATGAGCAGTGAAAGGAGCACTCACACTTTGTCCACCGCGCATCATTCGCGCAAATCTCAGCTGCCCGACTGCGAGCTCCGGCAGCACGACTCGGAGGTCTCGACCTGCGCCGGACGGGAACAGGTCGTCCTCGTCGGGCTCGACGACACCGAGCGGCGTCTGTGCCCCGCGCACGCTGCGGCGCTCTGGCTCACGGACCCGGCACTCCGCTTCAGTGCCAAGACTCGGCCGGAGGGCATTTCGGCCGTGATGGGGCACGCGTTCGGCGGCGGGGGTGGTCGCCGATGACCACGACTCTTTCGAAGGGCGCTGCCGCCCTGGTCGCCAGGGCATCGGAGGCGGATTTCGCGGCCTGGCGCCGGAACATCGTCCGCCTCGGTGGCTGCACCAACCCGATTCACCTGGTCGGCGCGGCGACCGTCTACGACACGACCACAGGCGCCGCCCTGCTCTCCTACGGGTCGGACGCCTACGGCGGTCGCCTGCTCGTCGCGTGCGGCAATCGGCGTGCGACGGTCTGTCCGGCCTGCTCGGGTCTGTACCGGGCGGACACGTACCAACTCGTCCGGGCCGGACTCGTCGGAGGTAAGAACGTCACGGAGGCGGTGAGCGGACACCCGCGCGTGTTCGCCACGCTCACCGCTCCCAGTTTCGGCCCGGTTCACACCCGCCGCGAACACGACCGGCGCGTACGGGCCTGCCGTCCCCGCCGGTCGGGGCAGTGCTGCCCCCACGGGTGGCCGGCCGGATGCCATGAGCGCCACGTGACGGATGATCCCCGCCTCGGTGAACCGCTCTGCCCGCGCTGCTACGACTACGCGGGTGCCGTCCTCTGGCACGCGTTTGCCGGTCGGCTCTGGCACCGGTTCGGGCTGGAGCTGCGGCGGGAGGTTGCACGGCGTGCCGGGCTGTCGCGTAGGGAGTTCGGGGAGGTCGCCCGGCTCTCGTACGCGAAGGTCGCCGAGTACCAGCGGCGCGGCTTGGTCCACTTCCACGGCGTGATTCGCCTGGACGGACCGGACGGACCCGACGCGCCCCCGCCGGGGTGGGCGACCGTGCCTCTCCTGATGGACGCCGTCCAGGCGGTGGCCGGTCGGGTGCGGCTGGCGGCTCCGGGCGCGCACGTCGTCGGCCCGCGGGAGCTGCACTTCGGCACGCAGATCGACGTTCGACCGGTCACCTCGTACGACCGGGACGCGGGGGAACGGCCCGCCTCCGCTGCGGCCGTGGCGGGCTACATCGCCAAGTACGCCACGAAGGGCGCGGAGTCCGCCGGCGCAGTGGACGGCCGGATCTACCACGCGCGGGACATGGTCATGCTGCCCGTGCGGGCGCACGTGCTGCGCATGATCGGTACGTGCTGGTGGCTCGGCGGCCTGCCGGAGTTCGCACCGCTCGGGCTGCGCCGTTGGGCCCACATGCTCGGATACGGTGGTCACTTCTCCACCAAGTCGCGTCGCTACTCGACCACGTTGACCGCCCTCCGGCAGGCCCGTGCCGACCATCGCGCGGAGGAGCAGGAAGCATCCCTTGGCCTAGTTCGCGTCCCGACCGTCGTTGTCGGCCAGTGGCGTTACGCGGGTCGCGGCTACTCGCCGGAAGCGGCGCTCCTGGCCGCCTCGGTGCGGGAGGACGGTGGTCGTCATGGCGCGTGACAGCCGTGGGAAGGCTGAGCTGCTCACTGTGCGCGAGGTGCTCGACGAACTGGGCGGCATCTCCCGACGCACCTTCTACCGCTGGCGGGAACTGCGGATCGCTCCGCCCTGCATCCGGCTGCCCAACGGGGAGCTCCGGGTTCGGCGGGACGTGCTCAACGACTGGTTGGAGGACCGCGCGGAGGGGGCGGCGTCGTGAAGTCGTACAAGGTCTCCGTCTGGAAGATCTCGGTCAACAAGACGACCAAGAAACCGACCTACCTCGTGCGCTGGGTCGTCGACGGACAGCCGTTCAGCGAGTCCTACAAGACCAAGACGCTGGCCGACCGATTCCGCGCCAATCTGGTGCGCGCGCTCGACAAGGGCGAGCCGTTCGACACGGTCACCGGTGTGCCCGACGCGCTGCGTGGTGGCAAAGCTGCCTTGTCGTTCCTCGATATGGCGGTGAAGTACGTGGATGCGCGCTGGGCGGAGGCGTCGGCCAAGCAACGGGACAGCATGACCGATGCGCTCGCGACGGTCGTTCCCGTCCTGGTCAAACCGGCACGTGGGCGGCCTGCTCCGGAGGTACTGCGGCGGGCGCTGCGCTCGTACGTCCTGCCTGTACCCCGTAGGGGGCGGGAGCGACCGGAGGACATCGCCACGGCGGTGCGGTGGATCGAGAAGGCGTCGCTTCCGGTGGCAGAGCTGCAAGAGATCACCCGCGTACATGAGCTGATCGACGCGCTGGGCCGGAGGCTCGACGGAAAGTCTGCGGCGACCCAGACGTACCGGCGACGGCGAGCGGTGGTCTTCAACGTGCTTGAGTACGCGGTCGAGCTCGAACACCTGCCGTCCAACCCGCTGAGCCGGGTCCGACGCAAGCGGGGGAAGCGTGCAGTGCAGGAGGTCGACCGCCGGGTGGTGGTCAATCCCCGGCAGGCTCGGGAGCTGCTGACCGCGCTCACGTACGTGGGCGGCTACGACCGGGCGAGCGGCCGGCGGCTGCGGGCATTCTTCGGATGCCTGTACTACGCGGCCATGCGGCCGGGGGAGGCATTGGGGCTCCGCCGCTCCGACTGCACCCTTCCGGCGTCCGGGTGGGGCCGTATTGAGCTGGCGGAGACCCGTCCCACTGCGGGGAAGATGTGGACGGACTCCGGCGAGGCGCACGATCGACGCGGCCTGAAGCAGCGGGCCGAGGGTGAGGTGCGCATCGTGCCGATACCGCCTCCGCTGGTGAGGCTGCTCCGCGACCACTTGAAGGAGTTCGGTACGGCGAAGGACGGCCGGCTGTTCTCCAGCGAGCGGGGCAACGTGATCGCGGCCTCGTCCTACTCCCGAGCGTGGAAGCAGGCTCGGGAACTGGCGTTCATCCCCGATCAGGTGACCTCGGTGCTTGCCTTCCGGCCATACGACCTCCGTCATGCGGGCGTATCCCAGTGGCTCAACTCCGGTGTCCCAGCGCCCGAGGTCGCCGCTCGCGCCGGTCACTCGGTGGACGTCCTCCTGAAGATCTACGCCAAGTGCATCGACGGCCAGGAGCAAGAGATGAACGACCGGATCATGCAGGGCCTAGGGGAGGGGGACGACATCACGGACTGACATAGCCACATGACCGAGGGACCGGTCCCGGGCCACCTCTGGGATGCCGTTGACGAATTCACGAATTCGTCAACGGCATCCTGCGGTTCGGGGGCCTCATGCTGCCCCCCGGCCCTACGTGGAACGGTTCAGAGACCGATCTTGTCCTCGATCTTGAAGACGAGGTACGTCACGGCGATGAAGGATCCAGCGCTCCAGGCCAGAGCCCGTCCCAGGTCGGGAGACGTGTGCCGGGCGAGGATGTAGGCCACCAGGGCAGCCACGGCCCCGCACAACAGCGCCACGAGGATGGACAACACCTTCATGGCCGGGGAGTTGGTGGGGTTCGACGTCACGACGTGCTCCCGGGCTTCTTGCCGCGGGCGGGCCGCATCCACTTCTTGAGGTTGTACTCGTAGACCAGCGTGTGGCCGCTGGGGGACAGCGGCGCCTTCACGTACGCCTCGCGCCGGTCGGCGAGGCCGAGGTCGATCAGCTTCCGCAACCCGCGCTCCGTCGTGTCGGGCGACCACCCGTACCACTCAGGGGACCTCTCAGCGGGGAACCGGGACCACGCCTTGCCTGCCGCGACCGCGAGCAGCATCGCGAGCCCCGGGACCTCGATCTGCTCGTCGAACTGCCGCTTCCAGAAGGCGATCGGCAGGTTGACCCACCTGTCCTCCGCCTTGGTGCCGTCGGGCCGGGTGTACGGGGCGCCCTGGCCGTCCTCCCGCAGGAGGGTGACCGAGATGCGGGTGCTGCCCCGCGGCCGGTCGCAGATCAGGAGACCGCGGTCCTCGAGCCGCTGGAGGGTGCGCCACGCGGCCGTGCGGGCGGACTGCGCGGTCACGTTGATGTGCGTATCGAACAGGCGCGCCCACACCATGCTGTCGTGCGTGGTGGTCCAGCCGTCCTCGTTGGCCTTGCTGCAGGCGCCTACCACCATCAGGTACGCCCGGAGCCCGCGGAGATCGCCGTTGTTGACGAACTCCTTGAGGGGGCCGTGGCGACTGTCGGTGCCGCGCAGCGCCTGTATGAACGTCTTGCGCAGGGGCACGGCCTTGCGCCCGGCGCGGTGGAACATTTCCATCCGCGTCTCGTGCCCGGTGACCTCCGGCGGCTGCACATCCGAGGTCATCGGCGTCATCTGCTTCATGCCGCCAAATTTGACCAGACCGACGCGCTCGAATCCAGTCTGATCATGGGAGCATAGCCCAGACGCTGGAGCGGGTGCTATGAGAGAGCCAGGTTGAGAGATCCAGTTGACAGTACCAGTGAGAGTCCAAGTTGAGAGTACACATGAGGACCGGAGACGGATGAGCGGTTACATCTGCACGGCACGCCCGGGGTGGTGCCCTGAAACGGCGCGTCACCCGCACTACTTCAACGCACTGTTGAACCCCCGCCTTTTGTGACCGGTGTCACGCGGCAGATCCGGTACGGGGCTTGAAATGGGCTTGTTCTCCGGTCTCGGCCGTCCGCAGGACTCGGGGGTCTGCCTCCGAGCCTCGGGAACGCTGGCGAAGACCAGCGTGAGCCCAGGGGCGGCCACCGGCGGAATCGGCCCCTGCCCCACGCCCTTGCGGGCGCCGCTCTCCTCGAAGCTGTGCGCGCTGATGTTCTTCTCGATGGTGTCCTCGACGGCCGCCGGGGCGAGCGTCACGCCGAGGTGCGCCAACTTGGGTCAGCTGGTTCCTTGTAGGGAGCTCGCTGGCTCCGAATCGCCAACGAGGGCGGTCGGCCGTTGAGGGGCAGAGGGCCGTCCGTCGGGAGCTCCCGGAAACCCGGTGCGGCCCGATCCCGCACACGCGTACGCTGTCGGTGCCGCAGGCGTGACCACCTCCGCCCGGCGCAACTCCAAAAGGACATCACGTGAGTACGTCATTCCCGTTCCTGCAGGCGTGGATGGACAAAACCCGGCAGGATCACCCGCTGCGCGATTACGTCGACCAGGCCGTCGGCAGCGGGGCACCGGACGGCATCGCCTCGATCTTCTGCGAGGCTTTCGAGAACATCATCGAGTCCCTGGAGAAGGCGCAGCCCCAGCGCCTCGACAGCGTGCGCGGCGTCTTCCGCAAGGCCCGCACGTTGGACGATGTGCTGATCGTGCGAGCCGAGCTCGTGGCCGGCGCCAAGCTCGCGCGCGCTGGCGTTCTCTTCGACTTCGGTCGGCGCAACGGCGCCACCGAACCGGACCTGGTGCTGCGCGAGATGGATCTCGGCGTCGAGGTCAAAGCCCGCCGCCTGGACGGTCTGCGGGACCTGCACGATGAACTCGAGGCCGCGCTCGCTGGCATCCACCCGCCGGTCCTCGTACACCTCACGCCCGACTCGCAGCCGCTCATCATCAAGGCCGACGTACGGGCCAGGGTGGTCGAAGAGACCGTCCAGCGGGTGCACAGCGGGAACTTGGTAACCGCAGTGTTCGAGGTGGAGCAGCCCTGGTCGGCCCGCAAGCGCCTCCTGCTCCGTGTCGGCATCCTTCCCGCGGTCGACCTGCCCAGCGGCTCGCGGGTCGTCGTCACGAACCACTTCTGGGGCAACGAGCCGGGCCCGCACCTGATGGACGCCGAGGACCAGGTGCGGGCCGTCCTAGAGGACACGCAGAAGACCCGCCAGGCCGAGTCCATGCCCACGATCCTCTTGGTCGACGCTGCCCGCACGGGCATGGCCTGGATCCGCTCGCCGCAGGTCTGGGCGCAACGTCTGGCGATGCTGCTGCCCGACACCACCCCGTTCGTCGGTGTCGCCGTGATGATCCCGACGCTCGACGACCCCGACGTGGGGATCTCCCTGGGCCTGCGTGTGAACCTGTCCGACAAGGATCGCCACGCCGTGAATGAGCTGGTCGGCTGCCTCGGGCTTACCGCAGTCTGAGGGGTACGGCTCCAGGAGGTCCTGCCGGGCGGGCCGCCGTTGCCGTAACCAGCGGTCACTCATGGTCTCCGGTCTGTCCACGCACGGTCCACACGGCCACTCTCGGAGGCCGGAGAAACGCCGGCTGACCTGCTGCGAGGCCTCACAAGATCAACACGCTATTACGACGTGATCACTGGCAAACGCCTGCTTCCGGCGGCGTCTGCCTGCATAAGCAACAAGACCCCGGCCTCAACGTTTCCGCTGGTGACGGGGTCTTTGGGCACCTTATGCAGGGTGCCCCCGGCAGGATTCGAACCTGCGCACACGGCTCCGGAGGCCGTTGCTCTATCCCCTGAGCTACGGGGGCGTGTCGGCCGTTCTCTGTGGCGACGGGTAGAACCCTACCAGCTCTTTCGGGGTCGTCATGAACAGGTTTCCCGGGCTGTGCGCCGAGCGCGGCTCCCCTGGGCAAGGGGGCAACACCGCGCGTGGCCGCCCTCAGCCCAGCTCCGTTGGCCGACGCTGCCGAATGGCGGAACGGGTGTCGGGCGCGGCTCGCCCGGACGGGGTGGAAGTCAGGGAAAACCCGGACGCGGCACCCTGTGTCCACCTACCCTCGAGTTGTGCCAGGCGTGTCCGGCCGGGTGCTTGTTGTAGACGACAACAAGGTCATCCGGCAGCTGATCAGGGTCAACCTCGAGCTGGAGGGTCTCGAGGTCGTGACCGCGGCCGACGGTGCCGAGTGTTTGGACGTCGTCCATCAGGTGCGGCCCGATGTGGTCACCCTGGATGTCGTCATGCCACGGCTGGACGGGCTGCGGACCGCCGCCCGGCTTCGTGCCGATCCGCGCACTCGGAACCTCCCCCTCGCCATCATCAGCGCGTGCACTCAGTACGAGGTCGAGAGCGGCCTCGACGTGGGCGTCGACGCATTTCTTGCCAAGCCCTTCGAGCCGTCCGAACTTATCGACCTCGTGAAGGAACTGATGGAGCGTCGCGGGCGCGTCGACTCCGGTGCCGAGGTCGCGGCTGAGGTCGCAGGCTCCTTCGGCGGTGCGCGCGGCCCCGAGCACACCGAGCACGCCGTCCATCCCGATCCCGCGGGGCGCCCAGGAGCCTGAGCAGCTTCCTATTTCGGGGCTAGGGGCAGAGGCCGAAGGTCCGGCGGGCAAGGGTGGCCCCGGCGGCGTCAAATCGCCGCACTGGCCTCAGCGGCCGCATTGGCTGTCAGCGGTCTCAACCGCCTCAGCCGCCTCAAGTCCGTCCGGCCGCGCCCCCATCGACATCCAGACCGGAGTAGGACCGCAGCGCACGCAAGCCCCCGAGCCCCGCCCAGCCCGCCCAGTACCCTCGTCCACATCCCGGACGCTCGACCCAAACCAGGTCGCATACCCACCCCCCTCCTCCCATACCCTTGTCCCGTGACCCCCGTCGAGCTCTCCCGTACCGTGCTGCGCGCGGTGCGTTGCGCTGTGGACGACGGGGAACTCAGCGTCGCCGTGCCTGAACGTGCCGTCGTCACCGCGCCCGGGCCCGGAGGCCGTGGCGACTACGCCACCAACATCGCCCTGCAGCTCGCCCGTCCCGCCGGGTGCCCGCCCCTGCAGGTGGCCGAGATTCTCTGTCCTCGGCTCCGTGACGCAGCCGGAGTCGCCGACGTCGAGATCACCGGGCCCGGTTTCCTCAACATCCACCTCGAACCGGCCACCGCCACCGCCGCCCTCGTCGGGGAGATCCTCGGCCGCGCGCGCCCCATCGGCGCTGACTGCCCCAACGGTCCCATTCGCCTCAACAGGACCAGCCGCCCCGACGGCCCCACCGCCACCGGCCACAGCCACCCCGCCCCCAGGCGCACACCCCCCGCCCCCACCCCGAACTACACACCCCCCACCCCCTACGGCCACACCCCCACCCTCGCCCAAACCGTCGTGCCCCTCCGTATCCCCTACGAAGTACGTGCCGAAGTCGTCGCCGACACCCTTGTGCGTGTCATCGCCACTCAGGGCGGACGTGCCGAGGTCGATCACGTTCGTCCCGGGGAGAGCGTCGATCTGCGGCCCGTGCCGGCGCCCGAGGACCCCGCTCCTCTGGGGCCCGACGCCGCCCGCTGGGCGCTGCTGTATCCCGCCGGCCACGACCGGCCTCGGATCACCGCCGATCATCTGCTGCAGCGTGAGAGCAACCCTCTCTTCCGCGTCCGTTACGCCCACGCGCGCGCCCGTGCGCTCGGGCGCAATGCTGCCCGGCTGGGCTTCACCTCCGTACCCGGTGATGTGACGGACGTGCCGAGCGCCGCCCCTCTCGTCCGTGCCCTCGCGGAGTATCCGAACGCCCTCACCCAGGCGGCCGCCCACCGCGCGCCCGACCGGCTCGCCCGGCATCTCGTGGCCGTCGCCGATGCCCTGCTCGCCTTTCAGCACACCGTGCTCCCGCTCGGCGACGAGAAACCCTCGGCCGCCCACCGGGCCCGGCTCGCTCTCGCCGAAGCAGCCGGGACGGTGCTGGCCGGCGGCCTGTCCCTGCTCGGCATCAGCGCACCCGACTATCTCTGAGAGAGCTCCGATCACACCATGAGCCGTTCCGCACATCCCGCCGGGCCCCGCTACGCCGACGTCCTGCCCGAGGGCCACTACTCCGCCCCGCCCACCGACCTCAACTCCCTCGACCCGAAGGTGTGGGCCCAGACCGTCACCCGGGACGAGCAGGACGGCGTCGTCCGCGTCGGTGGTGTCGATGTGAAGACGCTCGCCGAGGAGTTCGGCACCCCGGCTTATTTCATGGACGAGGCCGACTTCCGGGCCCGCGCCCGGGCCTGGCGTACCGCCTTCGGTGACGACGCCGATGTCTTCTACGCGGGAAAGGCGTTCCTGTCCCGTGCCGTCGTGCGCTGGCTGAACGAGGAGGGGCTGAACCTCGACGTGTGCTCCGGTGGTGAGCTCACCACCGCGCTCGCCGGGGGCATGCCCGCCGAGCGCATCGCCTTCCACGGCAACAACAAGTCCGTCGAGGAGATCACCCGGGCCGTCGAGGCCGGCGTCGGGCGGATCGTGCTCGACTCCTTCCAGGAGATCGTGCGGGTGGCGCACATCGCCCAGTCCCTCGGCAGGCGGCAGCGCGTCCAGATCAGGATCACCGTCGGCGTCGAGGCGCACACCCACGAGTTCATCGCCACCGCTCACGAGGACCAGAAGTTCGGCATCCCGCTCGCCGACGGGCAGGCCGCCGAGGCCGTGCGACGCGCCCTTCAGTTGGACGGGCTCGAGCTCATCGGCATCCACAGCCACATCGGGTCGCAGATCTTCGACACGTCGGGTTTCGAGGTCGCCGCCCACCGGGTCGTGGGGCTCCTCAAGGTCATCCGGGACGAGCACGGCGTCGAGCTTCCCGAGATCGACCTCGGGGGCGGGCTCGGGATCGCGTACACCAGTGACGACGATCCCCGTGAGCCGCACGAGATCGCCAAGGCGCTGACGGAGATCGTCACGCGTGAATGTGAGGCCGCCCGTCTGCGTACTCCGCGGATCTCCGTCGAGCCCGGGCGCGCCATCGTCGGGCCGACCGCCTTCACGCTGTACGAGGTCGGGACCATCAAGCCGCTGGAGGGCCTGCGTACGTACGTCTCGGTCGACGGCGGCATGTCCGACAACATCCGTACCGCTCTCTACGACGCCGAATACAGCGTCTCCCTGGTCTCCCGGGCGTCCGACGCCGAGCCCATGCTGGTCCGTGTGGTCGGCAAGCACTGCGAGAGCGGCGACATCGTCGTACGGGACGCCTTCCTGCCCGCCGACCTCGCGCCCGGCGACCTGATCGCCGTGCCCGCCACCGGCGCCTACTGCCGTTCGATGGCCAGCAACTACAACCACGTGCTCCGCCCGCCGGTGGTCGCCGTGAGCGACGGCGAGGCCCGGGTGATCGTCCGGCGGGAGACGGAGGAGGACCTGCTTCGTCTCGACGTCGGCTGACCGTGCGCACGGCCCTCGGGGCCTCTGGGACCCGGCGGAAGATCTCGCGGTCTTCCACCGCTGACAAAATGAAATGCTCGTCTCACGATCCGGACAAAGGGCAGAAAGTACCGTCCGGTGAGTGAGACTGGTCGAACCGTGGACCGCATGAGGAAACGAGGTCGGATGATGCGTACGCGTCCGCTGAAGGTGGCGCTGCTGGGCTGTGGGGTTGTCGGCTCAGAGGTGGCGCGCATCATGACGACGCACGCCGCCGACCTCGCCGCCCGCATCGGAGCCCCCGTCGAACTGGCGGGAGTCGCCGTACGGCGGCCTTCCAAGGTGCGGGAGGGCATCGACCCCGGCCTCGTCACCACCGATGCAACCGCCCTGGTCAAACGCGGGGACATCGACGTCGTCGTCGAGGTCATCGGCGGTATCGAGCCGGCCCGCACCCTTATCACCACCGCCTTCGAGTACGGCGCGTCGGTGGTGTCGGCCAACAAGGCCCTGCTCGCCCAGGACGGGGCCGCCCTGCACGCGGCGGCCGAGGAGAACGGCGAGGACCTCTACTACGAGGCGGCCGTCGCCGGGGCCATCCCGCTGATCCGACCGCTGCGCGAGTCGCTCGCCGGTGACAAGGTCAACCGGGTGCTCGGGATCGTCAACGGCACCACCAATTTCATCCTCGACAAGATGGACTCCACCGGGGCGGGCTACCAGGAGGCCCTGGACGAGGCGACCGCCCTGGGATACGCGGAGGCCGACCCCACCGCCGATGTCGAGGGATTCGACGCGGCCGCCAAGGCCGCGATCCTCGCCGGGATCGCGTTCCACACGCGGGTGCGCCTCGACGACGTCTACCGCGAGGGCATGACCGAGGTGACCGCCGCCGACTTCGCCTCCGCCAAGAAGATGGGCTGCACCATCAAGCTGCTCGCCATCTGCGAGCGTGCCGCCGACGGGGGCTCGGTCACCGCGCGCGTGCATCCCGCCATGATTCCGCTGACCCACCCGCTCGCCTCGGTGCGCGGCGCGTACAACGCCGTCTTCGTGGAGTCGGACGCCGCCGGTCAGCTGATGTTCTACGGGCCCGGTGCCGGGGGTGCGCCGACCGCTTCCGCCGTGCTCGGCGATCTGGTCGCCGTGTGCCGCAACCGGCTCAACGGTGCCAAGGGGCCCGGCGAGTCCGCGTACGCCGCCCTGCCGGTGTCCCCGATGGGCGATGTCGTCACGCGCTACCACATCAGCCTCGACGTCGCCGACAAACCGGGTGTTCTCGCTCAGGTCGCGACCGTCTTCGCCGAGCACGACGTCTCGATCGATACGGTTCGCCAGCAGGGCAGGAATCAGAGCGGCGGCGACGCGGTGGTCATCGAACAGGGTGGTGAGCGACGGGACGGCGGCGAGGCGTCCCTCGTCGTCGTCACCCACCGTGCGTCCGACGCGTCCCTGGCCGGGACCGTCGAGGCGCTGCGCAGCCTCGACACCGTGCGGGGTGTCGCCAGCATCATGCGGGTTGAAGGAGAGTAGCCAGCAATGACCCACCAGTGGCGCGGAATCATCGAGGAGTACCGGGACCGGCTGCCGGTGTCCGACAGCACGCCGGTCGTCACGCTCCGTGAGGGCGGTACGCCGCTCGTGCCCGCGCAGGTGCTCTCCGAACGCACCGGGTGTGACGTTCATCTCAAGGTGGAGGGCGCCAACCCCACCGGGTCCTTCAAGGACCGCGGCATGACCATGGCCATCTCCAAGGCCAAGGAGGAGGGCGCGAAGGCCGTCATCTGCGCCTCCACCGGCAACACGTCCGCCTCCGCTGCCGCCTATGCCGTACGCGCCGGCATGGTGTCGGCCGTGCTCGTCCCGCAGGGCAAGATCGCGCTGGGCAAGATGGGCCAGGCGCTGGTGCACGGGGCGAAGATCCTCCAGGTCGACGGCAATTTCGACGACTGCCTCACCCTCGCGCGCGCCCTGTCCGAGAACTACCCGGTGGCGTTGGTCAATTCGGTCAACCCGGCGCGTATCGAGGGTCAGAAGACGGCGTCCTTCGAGATCGTGGACATGCTCGGCGACGCTCCCGACATCCACGTCCTGCCGGTGGGCAACGCGGGCAACATCACCGCCTACTGGAAGGGCTACCGGGAGTACGCCGCGGACGGCGTCGCCACGCGGACCCCGCGCATGTGGGGTTTCCAGGCATCCGGCTCCGCCCCGATCGTGCGCGGTGAGGTCGTCAAGGACCCGTCGACCATCGCCACCGCGATCCGCATCGGCAATCCGGCGTCGTGGAAGTTCGCCCTGGCGGCGAGGGATGAATCGGGCGGCTTCATCGATGAGGTGACGGATCGTGAAATCCTGCGTGCCTACCGACTGTTGGCCGCACAGGAGGGCGTCTTCGTGGAGCCCGCCTCGGCCGCGTCGGTCGCCGGCCTGCTGAAGGCCGCCGAACAGGGCAAGGTCGACCCGGGGCAGCGGATCGTGTGCACCGTCACCGGCAACGGGCTCAAGGACCCCGACTGGGCCGTCGCGGGCGCCCCGCAGCCGGTCACGGTCCCGGTCGACGCGGCCACGGCGGCCGAGCGGCTCGGGCTGGCATGACGCGGCGACTCGCGCGACGCGGTCGCCGCCGAGGGATAACCCCGTAGGCGCCCGGCTGCGGGGGCACAGGGGGCATACGACACGCATCGTGCGCCTCCTGTGCGCCCTATGTCGCCACAGAACCTTCCTTCGATAAGCTGTACCGAACCCGCCCGCCGCATATGCCGCGGTACACCGCCGTCCCTGCGTCCCGGCCCTCGGGTTTTCCGCACGTTTCGCATGTCATTCGACCATCACGCAGCTCAAGGAGAGTCATCGAGCGATGGCCGGTCCAGCCTTCCGCGCCGCCGCCGTCAGGGTGCGCGTCCCCGCCACCAGCGCCAACCTCGGCCCGGGCTTCGACGCCCTCGGCCTCGCGCTGGGGCTGTACGACGACGTGGTCGTCCGGGTGGCCGACTCCGGGCTGCACATCGACATCGCAGGTGAGGGCAGCGAGACGCTCCCCCGCGACGAGAGCCATCTCCTCGTACGGTCCCTGCGTGCCGCCTTCGATGCCCTGGGCGGGCAGCCGCGCGGCCTGGAGATCGTCTGCGCCAACCGCATTCCGCACGGTCGGGGCCTCGGTTCCTCCTCCGCCGCGATCTGCGCCGGCATAGTCGCCGCCCGCGCCGTCACCATAGGCGGCGACAGCCGGCTCGACGACGCCGCGCTGCTGGAGCTCGCCACCGAGATCGAGGGCCACCCGGACAACGTCGCGGCCTGCCTCCTCGGGGGGTTCACGCTCTCCTGGATGGAACGCGGCGCCGCCCGCGCGATCCGCATGGACCCCGCCGATTCCATCGTTCCGGTGGTTTTCGTCCCCGGAAAGCCGGTGCTGACCGAGACCGCGCGCGGACTGCTGCCCCGTTCCGTACCGCACGTCGACGCTGCCGCCAACGCGGGCCGCGCCGCTCTGCTCGTCGAGGCGTTGACGAGGCGTCCCGAGCTGCTGCTGCCCGCCACCGAGGACCGCCTTCACCAGGAGTACCGCGCCCCGGCCATGCCGGAGAGCACTGCGCTGGTGGAGCGGCTGCGGGCCGACGGGATCCCCGCGGTGATCTCCGGCGCCGGACCCACCGTCCTGGCGCTGGCCGACGGCGCGAGCGCCGACAAGGTGGCCGACCTGGCGGGCGAGGGCTGGGCCGCCAATCGGCTGGACCTCGACATGCAGGGAGCGAGCGTGCTGCCGCTTGCGTCCTGACACACGGTTGCCGGATTTGGAGAGGGGGAATGTTTGTTGGATCCGGTAGTGTTAACCTCAAGTCTGCACCGGGCCCAGCCATGGCGAGGTGCTTCGTGTCCCAGTCCGGGACGACCATTCTTCCGGGAGCCTCCCAAGCCGCACTGTGTTCCGTATCACGTACGTGAGTACGTCGTACGCGGACACTGAACGGGTTGCAGAGCACGCTCCGGAATCGGCGTGAACGAGCCGCGTGACACAAAACCGGGTGTCACTGCTTCGGGAAGCGCCAATCACCAGTTATTTCCTCCGCCGTTTTTGGCGGACCACCGCCCCGGCACGGTCCACACAGCAGGGACTCAAGCCGGACAGCACAACCGGTCGCCGAGCCAGACAGGCCGACGTCCGCTCCAGGGAAGGACCCTTCGTGAGCGACACCACCGATCTGATGGGCGCACGTGTCGAGGAGACCGCTGCCGCGCCCGCCACGGACGCCTCCGCGCCTGCCACCGGTGCCGGCTCCCGGCGGCGCCGCGGTACCGGCCTTGAGGGCATGGTGCTGGCCGAGCTGCAGCAGGTCGCATCCGGCCTCGGCATCAGGGGCACGGCGCGCATGCGCAAGAGCCAACTGATCGAGGTCATCAAGGAGGCGCAGGCGGGAGGCGGTGCCCCGGCCAAGGCCGAGGACGCCACCGAGACCAAGCCCAAGCGCCGGTCCACCTCCAGGACCCGCACCGGCGACGAGGCCGCAGCGGCCGAGCCCAAGGCCGAGAAGCCGGCCGAGCAGGCCGTGGCCTCGCAGCAGATCGAGATCCCCGGCCAGGGAGCCGGTGACGACACCACGGCTGAGCGCAGCCGCCGCCGTGTGACCGCCGAGGCCGGCAGCCCCGAGACGGTCGCCGCCGAGGCGAAGACCGAGGCGCCGGGCCAGCAGGCGCAGCCGCAGGGCGACGCCGGTGACGGCGACGGCCGCCGCCGCGACCGCCGTGAGCGCGGCCGTGACCGAGACCGCCGGGGCAAGGGCGACGAGCAGCAGGGCGGCCAGCAGCGTCAGCAGCAGGGCCAGCAGCAGGGCCAGCAGCAGGGCGGCGGCCGCCAGGACCGGCAGCAGCAGGACGACGACGACTTCGAGGGCGGGCGCCGGGGCCGTCGCGGCCGCTACCGCGACCGCCGTGGCCGCCGTGGGCGCGACGACGTCGCCGAGCCGCAGGTCACCGATGACGACGTCCTGATCCCGGTCGCGGGCATCCTGGACATCCTCGACAACTATGCGTTCATCCGTACCTCGGGCTACCTGCCGGGGCCGAACGACGTGTATGTCTCCCTCGCCCAGGTCCGCAAGAACGGCCTGCGCAAGGGTGACCACGTCACCGGCGCGGTCCGCCAGCCGAAGGAAGGCGAGCGCCGCGAGAAGTTCAACGCGCTCGTCCGCCTGGACTCCGTCAACGGCATGGCGCCCGAACACGGCCGTGGCCGCCCGGAGTTCAACAAGCTGACGCCGCTGTACCCGCAGGACCGGCTCCGCCTGGAGACCGACCCGGGCGTGCTGACCACCCGCATCATCGACCTGGTGTCGCCGATCGGTAAGGGCCAGCGCGGTCTGATCGTGGCCCCGCCGAAGACCGGCAAGACCATGATCATGCAGGCGGTCGCCAACGCGATCACCCACAACAACCCCGAGTGCCACCTGATGGTCGTCCTCGTCGACGAGCGTCCGGAAGAGGTCACCGACATGCAGAGGTCGGTCAAGGGCGAGGTCATCTCCTCGACCTTCGACCGTCCGGCCGAGGACCACACCACGGTCGCCGAACTCGCCATCGAGCGGGCCAAGCGTCTGGTGGAGCTGGGCCACGACGTGGTCGTCCTGCTCGACTCGATCACGCGTCTGGGCCGTGCGTACAACCTCGCCGCGCCGGCCTCCGGCCGCATCCTGTCCGGTGGTGTCGACTCCACGGCCCTGTACCCGCCGAAGCGCTTCTTCGGTGCCGCCCGCAACATCGAGGACGGCGGTTCGCTGACCATCCTCGCCACCGCCCTGGTGGACACCGGGTCCCGCATGGACGAGGTGATCTTCGAGGAGTTCAAGGGCACCGGCAACATGGAGCTCAAGCTCGACCGGAAGCTCGCCGACAAGCGCATCTTCCCGGCGGTGGACGTCGATGCGTCCGGCACCCGCAAGGAAGAGATCCTGCTCGGCGCCGAGGAACTCAGCGTCGTCTGGAAGCTGCGCCGGGTGCTGCACGCGCTCGACCAGCAGCAGGCGATCGAGCTGCTCCTCGACAAGATGAAGCAGACGAAGTCGAACGTCGAGTTCCTGATGCAGATCCAGAAGACGACGCCGACGCCGAACGGCGACTGAGCGCGTCCGGCACCCTGAGGGCCGCCCCCGTCCGATCGGACGGGGGCGGCCCTTTTCGCCTTCTCGGGACAGGGCTTCCGGCTCCGTGCGCCCGATGACGCCGTTTGCCATCGCAAGGCACCAGGAAGGCCGCGGGAGAGACTTTCGCCACAAGGGTCAAGGTCGGTACCGGTTTGCAGCGGTACGACATTTTCGAGTGAAACCCCAGGTGGTAGGGGGTCTATTCGGCTCGGCGGTCACGGACCGTGCTTGACTTCCCACACGCTGGGCACCGTGCGTTGTGCAACCCTGTCCCGGGTTTCTCCGTCTGACGTACGGAGTGACCATGGAGCGACAGGGGTCCCCCGTCCGGGGGACACCGAGATCGTCCGACAGGGTCACGGTCGACCAGGACTGGCCCTGAAAACAGGGGGTACGCGACCGGACGAGGACTGAGGAGCACATGCCTGCGGACACCACACCGGACGGCGGCATAGCCGACGAGGCGGCACCGGCAGGCCCGCGCAGCCGGGCCAAGGGCCGCCGCCGCAAGCCCCGCGGCAAGGGACGCAGGGCGCTCCTCGTCACTGCCTGGACCGCCGCCGGCATCGTCGTGCTCGGCGGCACAGGTCTCGGCTACGTCTACTTCAAGCTCAACGGCAACATCAAGAGCGTCGACATCAACCAGGCCCTCGGCACCGACCGGCCCACCAAGGTCGACAACGGCTCCGAGAACATCCTGGTCCTCGGCTCGGACAGCCGCTCCGGCAGCAACAAGAAGCTGGGCGGCGGCACCGACGACGGCAGCGCACGCTCCGACACGGCGATGATCGTGCATCTCTACAAGGGCCACAAGCGGGCGAGCGTCGTCTCCATCCCGCGCGACACGCTCGTCGACCGCCCCCGGTGCACCGGCACCAACGGCACCGCGTACCCCGCGGCCTCCGCCGTGATGTTCAACTCCGCCTACTCGACGGGCGGCGCCGCCTGCGCGGTGAAGACGGTGGAGTCGCTGACCGGCATCCGCATGGACCACTACGTCGAGGTGGACTTCTCCGGCTTCCAGAAGCTGATCGACGACCTCGGCGGCGTCCAGGTGACCACCACCAAGAACATCGACGACAAGAACAGCCACCTCGATCTGCAGGCCGGCACGCACACCCTCGACGGTCAGCAGGCGCTCGGCCTGGTGCGCACCCGGCACGGCGTGGGCGACGGCTCCGATCTCGGCCGCATCCAGCTCCAGCAGGCCTTCATCAAGGCCCTGGTGGAGCAGGTCGACCACATCGGCGTCCTGAGCAGCCCGACCAGGCTGCTGGACCTGGCCGACACCGCGACGAAGTCCATCACCACCGACTCCGACCTGGCCTCCGTCAAGGCACTGGCGTCCTTCGCCGACGGGCTCAAGGGCATCGGCTCCTCGCACATGAACATGGTGACGACGCCGGTCGAGTACGACCCGTCGGACCCCAACCGGGTCCTGGTGGAGAAGAGCAAGGCCAAGCTGGTGTGGGACGCCCTGAAGAACGACAAGCCGATCCCGGCGAGCGCGACGAAGGGAACGGCGACAGGCGAGGCCAAGGGCGTCGTGGCGTCGTCCTGACAGGGTCTTCGCGCACCGGCGGTGGGCCCGCCCTCGGGGCCCCTGGGGGCCTCTGCCGGCGCACCGGGCAGGCACCCCGGGGCTCCGGGGCAGTAGTGGGAATAGATCACTTGTGCCCCCGGTTTTGGGGGATGCGGCCAGTCCTGGCAGACTGGTACGTCGGCTCCGGTTCACGCTCCCGTATCCCGCGGCAGCGACCCGGCGCCCTCCATGAACCTAGGAGACACCTTGAAGCGCGACATCCACCCCGAGTACGTCGAGACGCAGGTCAGCTGCACCTGCGGCGCGTCGTTCACCACTCGCAGCACCATCCAGTCCGGCACCATCCGGGCCGAGGTCTGCTCCGAGTGCCACCCGTTCTACACGGGTAAGCAGAAGATCCTCGACACCGGTGGCCGTGTGGCCCGCTTCGAGGCCCGCTTCGGCAAGGCTGCCGCTGCCAAGAAGTAGCGAGCCCACAGCGCCGGTCTCCGGCGCCCCCTTTTCGCACGCCGAAGCGGGGGCGCCGGGACCGGCGCTTTGCGGTGCAGCCACTGTTCGTCGTACGTACGTCCCCATGTCCAGCCGGACGGGGGACATCCCATGGGAGCCGGAGATGTTCGAGGCGGTCGAGGAACTGGTCGGTGAACACGCCGACCTGGAGAAGAAGCTCGCCGATCCGTCGGTCCACGCCGACCAGGCCAACGCGCGCAAGCTCAACAAGCGCTATGCCGAGCTGAGCCCGATCGTCGCCACGTACCACTCCTGGAAGCAGGTCGGCGACGACATCGAGACCGCGCGCGAACTGGCCGCCGACGACCCGGACTTCGCCGCCGAGGTCAGGGACCTGGAGAAGCAGCGCGAGGGGCTGACCGAGAAGCTGCGCCTCCTGCTCGTCCCGCGGGACCCCAGCGACGACAAGGACGTGATCCTCGAGATCAAGGCGGGCGCGGGCGGCGACGAGTCCGCCCTGTTCGCCGGCGACCTGCTGCGCATGTACCTGCGCTACGCCGAGCGCGTCGGCTGGAAGACCGAGATCATCGACTCCACCGACTCCGAGCTCGGCGGCTACAAGGACGTCCAGGTCGCCGTGAAGACCCGCGGTCAGCTGGAGCCCGGCCAGGGCGTGTGGGCCCGCCTGAAGTACGAGGGCGGGGTGCACCGTGTGCAGCGCGTTCCCGCGACCGAGTCGCAGGGCCGTATCCACACCTCCGCGGCCGGTGTGCTGGTCACGCCCGAGGCGGAGGAGGTCGACGTCGAGATCAACCCGAACGACCTCCGTATCGACGTCTACCGCTCCTCGGGCCCCGGCGGCCAGTCCGTCAACACGACCGACTCCGCGGTGCGCATCACGCACGTTCCCACCGGGGTCGTCGCCTCCTGCCAGAACGAGAAGAGCCAGCTGCAGAACAAGCAGCAGGCGATGCGTATCCTGCGCTCCAGGCTGCTGGCCATGGCGCAGGAGGAAGCGGAGAAGGAGGCCGCGGACGCCCGCCGCAGCCAGGTCCGCACCGTCGACCGCTCCGAGAAGATCCGCACCTACAACTTCCCGGAGAACCGCATCTCGGACCACCGTGTCGGCTTCAAGGCGTACAACCTGGACCAGGTCCTGGACGGCGACCTCGACGCGGTGATCCAGGCCTGCGTCGACGCGGACTCGGCCGCCAAGCTCGCGGCCGCGTAAGGCACGTACACAACCGGAGGACCAGCGTGCAGCAAGATTTTGGGGGGCGACCCTCAAGCCCCCGCAGTGTGCTGCTCGCGGAGGTGGCCCAGGCCACCCAGCGGCTGGCCGACGCCGGCGTGCCCTCGCCTCGCAACGACGCGGAGGAGCTCGCCGCGTTCGTGCACGGCGTCAGGCGGGGCCAGCTGCACACCGTCAAGGACTCGGACTTCGACGCCCGCTACTGGGAGGTCATCGCCCGCCGCGAGGCCCGCGAGCCGCTCCAGCACATCACCGGACGCGCCTACTTCCGGTACCTGGAACTCCAGGTCGGGCCCGGGGTGTTCGTCCCGCGCCCGGAGACCGAGTCGGTCGTCGGCTGGGCCATAGACGCGGTGCGCGCGATGGACGTCGTCGAGCCGCTGATCGTGGACCTGTGCACCGGCTCGGGAGCCATCGCGCTCGCCCTGGCCCAGGAGGTGCCGCGGTCCCGTGTCCACGCCGTGGAGTTGTCCGAGGAAGCCCTCCAGTGGACACGCAAGAACATGGAAGGCTCCCGGGTCGACCTGCGCCAGGGGGACGCCCTTGGGGCCTTCCACGACCTGGACGGCCAGGTCGACCTCGTGATCTCCAACCCGCCGTACATCCCGCTGACCGAATGGGAGTACGTCGCTCCCGAGGCCCGCGACCACGACCCGGAGATGGCCCTCTTCTCCGGCGAGGACGGCCTCGACCTCATCCGCGGCCTGGAGCGCACCGCGCACCGGCTGCTGCGCCCCGGCGGTGTCGTCGTCATCGAGCACGCCGACACCCAGGGCGGCCAGGTGCCGTGGATCTTCACCGAGGAGCGGGGCTGGGCCGACGCGGCCGATCACCCCGACCTCAACAACCGCCCCCGCTTCGCGACCGCCCGCAGGGCGCTGCCGTGAGCACCCCGAAGACTCTCTTTCCGCAGCAGTACGTGTACGAGGAGGCCAGCTGAAGATGGCACGGCGATACGACACCAACGACGCGACCGACCGCACGACCGGTCTGCGCGAAGCCGCGTCCGCCGTCCGCCGTGGCGAACTCGTGGTGCTGCCGACCGACACCGTGTACGGCATCGGCGCCGACGCGTTCTCCTCGGAGGCCGTGAGCGACCTGCTCCAGGCCAAGGGCCGGGGCCGCAACATGCCCACGCCCGTCCTCATCGGCTCCCCGAACACCCTGCACGGCCTCGTCACGGACTTCTCGGAGATGGCCTGGGAGCTGGTCGACGCGTTCTGGCCGGGCGCCCTCACGCTCGTCGCCAGGCACCAGCCGTCCCTGCAGTGGGACCTGGGGGATACCCGTGGCACCGTCGCCGTGCGCATGCCGCTGCACCCGGTCGCCATCGAGCTGCTGACCGAGGTCGGCCCCATGGCCGTCTCCTCCGCGAACCTGACCGGCCACCCCGCACCGGAGACCTGCGACGCCGCGCAGGAGATGCTCGGCGACTCGGTCTCCGTCTACCTCGACGGCGGCCCGACCCCCGGCAACGTGCCGTCGTCCATCGTCGACGTCACGGGCAAGGTGCCGGTCCTGCTGCGCCAGGGCGCGCTGTCGGCCGAGGAGCTGCGCAAGGTGGTCCCCGACCTCGAGGTGGCGAATTGACAGCCCCTGACGCGGGGCGTGGCATAGGCAACGGGGACGAGACGGGAAGCCCGGTACAGGTGGGGCTTCACCGTGACACCTTCCGCATCCTCCACGTCAGCACCGGCAACGTGTGCCGCTCGCCGATCACCGAGCGGCTGACCCGGCATGCCCTGGCGGACCGGCTCGGAGACCCCTTGTGGGGCGGGCTGATCGTGGAGAGCGCGGGCACCTGGGGCCACGAGGGCGCGCCCATGGAGGCGAACGCGGAGACGGTCCTCGCCGACTTCGGCGCGGACCCCTCCGGCTTCGTCGGCCGGGAACTCCTGGACGAGCACGTGATCCGCGCCGACCTGGTCCTGACCGCGACCCGGGACCATCGCGCCCAGGTCATCTCCATGGGCCACTCGGCGGGCCTGCGCACCTTCACGCTGAAGGAGTTCACCCGCCTCGTACGCGCGATAGACCCCGCCACGCTGCCTCCGCTGGAGGACGGCGTGGTCGCCCGTGCCCGCGCCCTGGTCCGGGCCGCTGCGGCCCTGCGCGGCTGGCTCCTCGCCCCGACGGTCGAGGCGGACGAGGTCTTCGACCCGTATGGGGCACCGCTGCCGTTCTTCCGCTCGATCGGGGACGAGATCCACCAGGCGCTGGACCCGGTGGTGACGGCCCTGACGGGCGTCCGGGCCCGGGCCTGATCCGCGATCCACGGCTTCTTCGCAGGCAACGCCCGTGCCCGTCAGGACGGCCGGGCGCCGCAGCTCCGGTGCGCGCGGGAAGGGGCCCGGTCCGCCCGTGCCCGGCGGTACGGCCAAGGCGCCGCAGCCCCCTGTGCGTGCGGACGGGGGACCCCGTCAGGGCTCATCGGTACCCGCGCGGACGCGGTGACCGGCGGGCCCGGGGCGCCGGGCCTACATTGGACGTACGTTCCCGACGCCCGGAGCCCACCATGGCGGTCACGCACACCCTCGAGGCCGACGTCCTGCAGCGGCAGGACCCCGAGCTGGCCGAGATCCTCCTCGGGGAACTCGACAGGCAGTCGACGACGCTGCAGCTCATCGCGGCGGAGAACTTCACCTCGCCGGCGGTGCTCGCCGCCCTCGGCTCCCCGCTCGCCAACAAGTACGCCGAGGGCTACCCCGGTGCCCGCTACCACGCCGGGTGCGAGATCGTCGACATGGCCGAGCGCATCGCCGTGGAGCGGGCGAAGGCACTGTTCGGGGCCGAGCACGCCAATGTGCAGTCGCACTCGGGATCGTCCGCGGTGCTCGCCGCGTACGCCGCACTGCTCAGGCCCGGCGACACCGTGCTCGCCCTGGGGCTGCCGTACGGCGGACATCTCACGCACGGCTCGCCCGCCAACTTCTCGGGCCGCTGGTTCGACTTCGTCGGCTACGGGGTGGAGGCGGACTCCGGGCTCATCGACCACGAGCAGGTGCGCACCCTCGCCCGTACCCATCGCCCCAAGGCCATCGTCTGCGGGTCCATCGCCTATCCGCGGCACATCGACTACGCGTTCTTCCGGGAGGTCGCCGACGAGGTGGGCGCCTACCTCATCGCCGACGCGGCCCACCCGATCGGCCTGGTCGCCGGCGGCGCGGCGCCCAGTCCGGTGCCGTACGCCGACGTCGTCTGCGCCACCACGCACAAGGTGCTGCGCGGCCCGCGCGGCGGCATGATCCTGTGCGGGAGCGAACTCGCCGAGCGCGTGGACCGGGCCGTCTTCCCCTTCACCCAGGGCGGAGCGCAGATGCACGCCATCGCCGCCAAGGCCGTCGCGTTCCGGGAGGCGGCGACGGAGCCGTTCGCCGTGTACGCGCACCAGGTGGTGATCAACGCCCGTTGTCTCGCGGCGGCCCTCGGTGCCGAGGGGCTGGCGATCACCACCGGCGGCACAGATACCCATCTGCTGACGGTGGACCCCGCCCCGCTGGGCGTGGACGGCCGTACCGCGCGGGGGCGGCTCACGGCGGCCGGCATGATCCTGGACACGTGTGCGCTTCCTCACGGCGACGCCCGCGGCCTGCGCCTGGGCACCGCCGCTCTGACCACGCAGGGCATGGGCGAGGCCGAGATGACGTACATCGCGGAATTGTTCGCGGCCGTGCTGCGGGACGAGGCGGACAGCAAGAAGGTGCGTGAAGAAGTGCGGGAGCTCACCGGAAGATTTCCGCCGTATCCCGGCCGGTAGTGGGTAGGCGGAGCGGAGTGCACAGCCACCCGTGCAACCATCGTCGCTACCCGTTAGTCCTCAACCATATGCACGCGAAGCTAGGCTGTGGGGCTGAGGATGTTCAGCGAGATCTGTGGGGAAGCCCGTGCGTGAATACCTGCTGACGCTCTGCATCACGGCCGCGGTGACGTATCTGCTGACAGGGCCGGTACGCAAGTTCGCGATCGTGGCCGGAGCCATGCCGGAGATCCGGGCCCGTGACGTGCACCGGGAACCGACCCCCCGGCTCGGCGGTATCGCCATGTTCTTCGGCCTGTGCGCGGGCCTGCTGGTGGCCGACCACCTCAAGAGCCTCAACGAGGTCTTCGCGAAGTCGAACGAGCCGCGGGCGCTGCTGTCGGGCGCCGCGCTCATCTGGCTCATCGGTGTTCTGGACGACAAGTTCGAGATCGACGCCCTGATCAAGCTGGGCGGCCAGATGATCGCCGC
Organism: Streptomyces sp. NPDC001156; assembly: GCF_053598275.1. Classification (NCBI taxonomy): domain Bacteria; kingdom Bacillati; phylum Actinomycetota; class Actinomycetes; order Kitasatosporales; family Streptomycetaceae; genus Streptomyces; species Streptomyces sp. NPDC001156. Next base: position 57,813 of record NZ_JBSFJX010000018.1, read on the forward strand.
GGGCGTGATGGTCATGCAGGGTCTGACGATCCTGTGGCTGCCCGTACCGGGCGTCGGCCTGGTCGCGCTCACGCAGTGGCAGGGCACCCTGCTGACGGTGGCGCTGGTCGTCATCACGATCAACGCGGTCAACTTCGTCGACGGCCTCGACGGCCTCGCCGCCGGCATGGTGTGTATCGCGGCCGCCGCGTTCTTCATGTACGCGTACCGCATCTGGTACGGCTACGGTCTGGAGGCTGCCGCCCCGGCGACCCTGTTCGCGGCTGTCCTGATGGGCATGTGCCTGGGCTTCCTGCCGCACAACATGCACCCGGCGCGGATCTTCATGGGCGACTCGGGCTCGATGCTGATCGGCCTGGTGCTCGCTGCCGGGGCCATCTCGATCACCGGCCAGGTGGACCCGGACGCGATGAACCTCTTCTCCGGTTCCGAGCGGGCGACGGTCCACCAGACCGTCCCGGTCTACATCCCGCTGCTGCTCCCGCTGACGATCATCGCCGTCCCGGCCGCCGACCTCGTCCTCGCGATCGTGCGCCGTACCTGGCGGGGCCAGTCGCCGTTCACGGCCGATCGCGGGCATCTGCACCACCGGCTCCTGGAGATCGGCCACTCGCACAGCCGGGCCGTGCTGATCATGTACTTCTGGTCGGCGCTGATCGCCTTCGGCGCCCTGGGGTACTCCGTGAACTCGGCGTCGCTGTGGATCGTGCTCGGGATCGTGGCGCTGAGCGCGGTCGGCCTGGTCCTGCTTCTGCTGCCACGGTTCACGCCGCGCGCGCCCCGCTGGGCGGAGGCATTCGTTCCGCCGCGCTACCGCCGCCGGGCCCCCGCCGTCCTGAATCCCCTGGACGCCGAAGCGTTCGGGGCGGAGGAGCGGACGGAGCCCCAGCAGGAGCACCGCACCCCGGTCGCCGCGAGTGTCTCCGGGCTCAACGGCGCCACCGCCCTCAGTACCCGGACCCGGCTGGAACGGCACGAGGCCGAGCCTTCGCGTTGACCGCGTCCAAGGTAAGAATCTGACTAACGCGTTGCCAAAACGTGGGGGTCCAAAGACCCCCAATACCAGGCAAGGCACCCCGGCGCTCGCACAGACGCGCAGGTTCACTCTCATGTGTGACCGCCTGCACAGCACCTAGGTAAAGACCACATCAAATAGTTTGTGATACCGTTCACGAGAACCCGGGATAGAGCCGAAGGACCCAAGCAAGGGCCCCCTCGGTGTGTGGACCCCACTCGGCCCGGGACTACGCTCGTCCATGACGACACCCCTGCCCCCTGAGTAAGCGGAGTTGCCGCCATGCCGTCCAATGACGCCCGGAACCTTCTGCGGATCGCCGTGCCCACCGCGGCCGTCGGCGTGATCAGTGTCGCCGTGAGCGGCGTGGTCGCGGGGGGCGACGGAGCGCTCGGCGCGGCCGTCGGTACGGCGCTCGCCATCCTGTTCATGGGACTCGGCCTGTACGTCCTGCAGTGGACGGCAAAAACGCTCCCGCACCTGTTTCAGGCCATGGGGCTGATGCTCTACGTCGCTCAGCTCCTGCTGCTGCTGATCTTCGTCGGCCTGTTCAAGCACACGTCTCTCTTCGACCCGAAGACGTTCGCTCTGTCGCTCGTCGTCGCGACCGTGGTGTGGATGGCCGCGCAGGCTCGTGCGCACCTGAAGACCAAGATGTTCTACGTCGAACCGGACGCCCAGAACAGCGAGAAGTCCCAGAACGCGGGCTCTCCGTCGTGAGGGGTAGGGCCGGGATAAAGACGTGTGAGAGATCCTGCTATCGTCCGGTGCCAACTGCGGCATCGCGGGCGCGGGCATCCGAGCTGACGCCTGCTTATTCGCGAGGCTCTATGCCCCCCAGCCGCCCCCACATCCGTAACACCAGTCCGGTGCCGATCCGCGGCTGCGCGCCGCGCCGACACAACGAGGTTGCCGTACCCATGCGTCACGCCGAAGGAGCCCGCGGTGAGTGCTGACCAGACCCAGCTCGCCTTTGACTGGAGTTGTCGGATCCTGTCCGACAACGGGTGCGGCTTTCCGGCTCCGGGCCTGCACTCGTTCCTCTTCAAGCCGCTCGCCACGGTCGGCGGCTTCGAGTTCAACAAGGTGATGCTGCTCGCCCTCATCACCACCGCCGTCGTCGTCAGCTTCTTCTGGGCGGCCTTCGGCAAGGCCAAGGTGGTCCCGGGCAAGCTGCAGATGGTGGGCGAGGCCGGCTACGAATTCGTGCGCCGCGGCATCGTCTACGAGACGCTCGGCAAGCGCGAGGGCGAGAAGTACGTCCCGCTGATGGTCTCGCTGTTCTTCTTCATCTGGATCATGAACATCTGGTCCGTGATCCCGCTCGCCCAGTTCCCGGTGTCGTCGATCATCGCGTACCCGGCGGTGCTCGCCGCCGTGGTCTACGTGACGTGGATGACGATGACGTTCAAGCGCCACGGCTTCTCCGGCGGATTCAAGAACCTCACCGGCTACGACAAGTCGCTCGGCCCGGTGCTGCCGCTCGTCGTGGTCATCGAGTTCTTCTCGAACGTCCTCGTCCGGCCGTTCACACACGCGGTGCGACTGTTCGCCAACATGTTCGCCGGCCACCTGCTGCTCGCGATGTTCACCGTCGCCAGCTGGTACCTGCTGAACAGCTACATGATCCCCGGTGCGGGCGTCTCCTTCGCGATGACCGTCGTGATGATCATGTTCGAACTCTTCATCCAGGCCGTCCAGGCGTATGTGTTCGTGCTGCTGGCCTGCTCCTACGTTCAGGGCGCTCTCGCCGAGCACCACTGACCGCCACCCGCTCCACACCACCCCAGTCGTCCGGTGGCCAACCCCCACCGGTCCGTAAAAGAGAAGGAAGAAACGGCATGTCCGCTGCCATCGACCTCGCCGCCGGCGTCTCCGGTTCCCTCGGCTCCATCGGTTACGGCCTCGCCGCCATCGGCCCCGGTATCGGTATCGGCATCATCTTCGGTAACGGCACCCAGGCCCTGGCCCGTCAGCCCGAGGCGGCCGGTCTGATCCGCGCCAACCAGATCCTCGGCTTCGCCTTCTGTGAGGCGCTCGCCCTCATCGGCATCGTTATGCCGTTCGTGTTCGGTCAGTAATCACATACTCACCGACACGTATCGACGAAAGGCACTGATGTGATCGCCACCCTGGTTCAGTTGGCGGCTGAGGAGAAGCAGAATCCCCTCGTCCCGCCGGGTCCTGAGCTGCTCGTCGGCACCATCGCCTTCGCCATCGTGTTCTTCTTCTTCTGGAAGAAGGCGCTTCCGAACATCAACAAGGTTCTCGAGGAGCGCCGCGCGGCGATCGAAGGCGGCATCGAAGAGGCCGAGGCCATGAAGGTCGAGGCCCAGAGCGTGCTCGAGCAGTACAAGGCTCAGCTCGCCGAGGCCCGGCACGAGGCCGCGCGTCTGCGCCAGGAGGCGCAGGAGCAGGGCGCCACTCTCATCGCCGAGATGCGCGCGGAAGGCCAGCGGCAGCGTGAAGAGATCGTCACCGCTGGTCACACGCAGATCGAGGCCGACCGCAAGGCCGCCGCTCAGGCACTGCGTCAGGACGTCGGCAGGCTCGCCACCGAGCTGGCCGGCAAGCTGATCGGTGAGTCCCTCGACGACTACGCCCGCCAGAGCCGCGTCATCGACCGGTTCCTCGACGAGCTCGAGGAGAAGGCCGAGGCCGCGCGATGAACGGAGCGAGCCGCGAGGCCCTGGCAGCCGCACGGGAGCGTCTGGACGCGCTGACGGACTCGACGTCCGTGGACGCGGCACAGCTCGCCGACGAGCTGGCGGCCGTCACCGCGCTGCTCGACCGCGAGGCGTCGCTGCGTCGGGTCCTGACCGACCCGGCGCAGCCCGGCGAGGCCAAGGCCGAACTGGTCCGGCGCCTGCTCGGCGCCCAGGTCACCGGGCCGACCCTGGACCTGGTGTCCGGCACGGTGCGCTCGCGCTGGTCGCAGCCGCGCGACCTGGTGGACGCGCTCGAGGAGCTGGCGAATGTCGCCGACCTCACCGCCGCCGAGAAGGCGGACGCGCTCGACGACGTCGAGGACGAGCTGTTCCGGTTCAGCCGGATCGTCTCCTCCAACACCGAGCTGCGTGCCGCGCTGACCGACCGGGCCGTTGGTGCCTCGGCCAAGATCGAGCTGCTGCACCGGCTGCTCGGCGGCCGCGCCAACGTGACGACCGAGCGTCTGGTGACGCGCCTTGTGACCGCGCCGCGGGGACGTAGCCTGGAAGCGGGACTCGAGTCCCTGTCCAAGCTCGCGGCCGCGCGCCGTGACCGCATGGTCGCCGTCGTCACCTCGGCGGTGCCGCTGAGCGACGCCCAGAAGCGGCGCCTCGGTGCCGCGCTGGCCAAGGTCTACGGCCGCCAGATGCACCTGAACCTCGACGTGGACCCTGAGGTCCTCGGCGGGATCCAGGTGAAGGTCGGTGACGAGATCATCAACGGTTCGATCGCGGACCGGCTCGAGGACGCGCGCCGCCGCATGGCGGGCTAGCAGCAACTCCATACGCAGTACTACGGCCCGAGTTGGGCCGTGCAGAGGATTCCTGGGGGTCGCCCCCAGACCCCCACAGAAACTTCGGGCCCAACAAGGAGAGCAGGGAACCCAGATGGCGGAGCTCACGATCCGGCCGGAGGAGATCCGGGACGCGCTGGAGAACTTTGTCCAGTCGTACAAGCCGGACGCGGCCTCGCGCGAGGAGGTCGGTACGGTCACCCTTGCCGGCGACGGCATCGCGAAGGTCGAGGGTCTGCCCTCGGCCATGGCCAACGAACTGCTGAAGTTCGAGGACGGCACCCTCGGCCTCGCCCTCAACCTCGAGGAGCGCGAGATCGGTGCCATCGCCCTCGGTGAGTTCAGCGGCATCGAGGAGGGCCAGCCGGTGCAGCGCACTGGTGAGGTGCTCTCGGTCGCGGTCGGCGAGGGCTACCTCGGCCGTGTCGTCGACCCGCTCGGCAACCCGATCGACGGCCTCGGCGAGATCGAGACCGATGGTCGTCGCGCCCTCGAGCTGCAGGCCCCGACGGTCATGCAGCGCAAGTCAGTGCACGAGCCGATGGAGACCGGCTACAAGGCCGTCGACGCGATGACCCCGGTCGGCCGCGGTCAGCGCCAGCTGATCATCGGTGACCGGCAGACCGGCAAGACCGCCCTTGCCGTCGACACGATCATCAACCAGCGCGACAACTGGCGCACCGGCGACCCGAAGAAGCAGGTCCGCTGCATCTACGTCGCCGTCGGCCAGAAGGGCTCCACCATCGCGTCGGTACGCCGCGCGCTGGAGGAGAACGGCGCGCTGGAGTACACGACCATCGTCGCCGCCCCGGCGTCCGACCCGGCCGGCTTCAAGTACCTGGCGCCGTACACCGGTTCGGCCATCGGTCAGCACTGGATGTACCAGGGCAAGCACGTCCTGATCATCTTCGACGACCTCTCGAAGCAGGCCGACGCCTACCGCGCCGTGTCGCTGCTGCTGCGCCGCCCGCCGGGCCGCGAGGCGTACCCGGGTGACGTCTTCTACCTGCACTCCCGCCTGCTGGAGCGCTGCGCCAAGCTCTCCGACGACATGGGTGCCGGTTCGATGACCGGTCTGCCGATCGTCGAGACCAAGGCCAACGACGTCTCGGCGTTCATCCCGACCAACGTCATCTCCATCACCGACGGCCAGTGCTTCCTGGAGTCCGACCTGTTCAACGCCGGCCAGCGCCCGGCCCTGAACGTCGGTATCTCGGTCTCCCGCGTCGGTGGCTCCGCCCAGCACAAGGCCATGAAGCAAGTCTCCGGCCGGCTGCGCGTCGACCTCGCCCAGTTCCGTGAGCTGGAGGCGTTCGCCGCCTTCGGTTCCGACCTGGACGCCGCGTCGAAGGCCCAGCTGGAGCGTGGTCAGCGCATGGTCGAGCTGCTGAAGCAGAACCAGTACGAGCCGATGGCCACCGAGGACCAGGTCGTCTCGATCTGGGCCGGCACCAACGGCCGTATGGACGAGGTTCCGGTCACCGACATCCGCCGCTTCGAGCGCGAGCTCCTGGACTTCCTGCACCGCAAGCACCAGGGCCTCATGACCTCCATCAAGGAGGGCGGCAAGATGTCGGACGACACGATCCAGGCGATCGACGACGCCGTCGCGGAGTTCAAGAAGCAGTTCGAGACCTCGGACGGCAAGCTGCTCGGCGAGGACGTTCCTGCCGCTGCCGCCAAGTGACGTAAGGAAGGGACCTGACTCATGGGAGCCCAGCTCCGGGTCTACAAGCGTCGCATCCGATCCGTCAGCGCGACCAAGAAGATCACGAAGGCGATGGAGATGATCGCCGCCTCGCGCGTCGTCAAGGCGCAGCGCAAGGTGGTGGCCTCCACGCCGTACGCGACCGAGCTGACTCGCGCGGTCACGGCGGTCGGCACCGGCTCGAACACCAAGCACCCGCTGACCACCCAGGCCGAGACGGTGACGCGGTCCGCGGTGCTGCTCCTGACGAGCGACCGCGGTCTGGCCGGCGCCTTCAACTCCAACGCGATCAAGGCGGCGGAGCAGCTGACCGAGCGGCTGGAGCGCGAGGGCCAGCAGGTCGACACGTACATCGTCGGCCGTCGCGGTGTCGCCCACTACAACTTCCGTGAGCGCAAGATCACGGATTCGTGGACGGGCTTCACCGACGACCCGACGTACGCGGACGCCAAGCAGGTCGCGGCTCCGCTCATCGAGGCCATCGAGAAGGAGACGGCGGACGGCGGCGTGGACGAACTCCACATCGTCTACACCGAGTTCGTCTCGATGATGACGCAGACGGCGCTCGGCGACCGGTTGCTGCCGCTCAGCCTCGAGGAAGTGGCCGAAGAGTCGCCCAGCAAGGACGAGATCCTTCCGCTGTACGACTTCGAGCCCTCGGCGGAGGACGTCCTCGACGCCCTGCTGCCGCGCTACGTGGAGAGCCGTATCTACAACGCGCTGCTCCAGTCGGCCGCTTCGAAGCACGCCGCCACGCGGCGCGCGATGAAGTCGGCCACCGACAACGCCGGAGAGCTCATCGAGACTCTCACCCGGCTTGCCAACGCGGCCCGCCAGGCCGAAATCACCCAGGAAATCAGCGAGATCGTCGGTGGCGCGAGCGCCCTGGCCGACGCGACCGCGGGGAGTGACTACTAATGACCACCACTGTTGAGACGGCCACGGCGACGGGCCGCGTCGCGCGGGTCATCGGCCCGGTCGTCGACGTGGAGTTCCCCGTCGACGCGATCCCGGACATGTACAACGCCCTCCACGTCGAGGTCCTGGACCCGGCGAAGGAGGGGGAGAAGCGGACGCTGACCCTGGAGGTCGCCCAGCACCTGGGTGACGGCGTGGTACGCACCATCTCCATGCAGCCCACCGACGGTCTGGTCCGCCAGGCCCCGGTGGTCGACACCGGCGACGGCATCACCGTCCCGGTCGGCGACTTCACCAAGGGCAAGGTGTTCAACACCCTCGGTGAGGTACTGAACGCCGACGAGACGTACGACGGCGAGCGCTGGTCCATCCACCGCAAGGCCCCGAACTTCGACGAGCTCGAGTCGAAGACCGAGATGTTCGAGACCGGCGTCAAGGTCATCGACCTGCTGACCCCGTACGTCAAGGGCGGCAAGATCGGTCTGTTCGGCGGCGCCGGCGTCGGCAAGACGGTGCTCATCCAGGAGATGATCTACCGTGTGGCCAACAACCACGACGGTGTCTCCGTGTTCGCCGGTGTCGGTGAGCGCACTCGTGAGGGCAACGACCTCATCGAGGAAATGAGCGACTCGGGCGTCATCGACAAGACCGCTTTGGTCTTCGGCCAGATGGACGAGCCCCCGGGCACCCGTTTGCGCGTCGCGCTGGCCGGCCTCACCATGGCCGAGTACTTCCGCGACGTCCAGAAGCAGGACGTGCTGTTCTTCATCGACAACATCTTCCGCTTCACGCAGGCCGGTTCCGAGGTCTCCACGCTGCTCGGCCGTATGCCGTCCGCGGTGGGTTACCAGCCGAACCTGGCCGACGAGATGGGCCTCCTCCAGGAGCGCATCACCTCGACCCGCGGTCACTCGATCACCTCGATGCAGGCGATCTACGTCCCCGCCGACGACCTGACCGACCCGGCCCCGGCCACCACGTTCGCCCACCTCGACGCGACGACGGTTCTGTCCCGTCCGATCTCCGAGAAGGGCATCTACCCGGCCGTGGACCCGCTGGACTCCACGTCCCGGATCCTGGACCCGCGGTACATCGCGCAGGACCACTACGACGCCGCCATGCGCGTCAAGACGATCCTGCAGAAGTACAAGGACCTCCAGGACATCATCGCGATCCTCGGTATCGACGAGCTCGGCGAGGAGGACAAGCTCGTCGTCCACCGGGCCCGCCGTGTGGAGCGCTTCCTGTCCCAGAACACCCACGTCGCCAAGCAGTTCACCGGCGTCGACGGGTCGGACGTCCCGCTGGAGGAGTCGATCGCGGCCTTCAACGCGATCATCGACGGCGAGTACGACCACTTCCCGGAGCAGGCGTTCTTCATGTGCGGTGGTATCGAGGACCTGAAGAAGAACGCGAAGGAGCTGGGCGTCTCCTGACGCTGTGCTCGTGACGGAGAGGGACGAGACCGCGCCCTGCCATGGCCCGCGTCCCGTCCCTCTCTGTACGCCTACTAGAATTCATCCCAACACCCGGCAGACCCGCCGGGTGGTGATCCGAGGAGCCACCCTTGGCTGCTGAGCTGCACGTCGAGCTGGTCGCCGCCGACCGCCAGGTCTGGTCCGGCGAGGCCACCCTGGTCGTCGCGCGCACCACGTCCGGCGACATCGGCGTCATGCCCGGTCACCAGCCGCTGCTCGGTGTGCTGGAGTCGGGCCCGGTGACCATCCGTATGAGTGATGGTGGAACGGTCGTCGCCGCGGTGCACGGCGGTTTCATCTCGTTCGCGGACAACAAGCTGTCGCTGCTGGCCGAGATCGCCGAACTGTCGGACGAGATCGACGTCCAGCGCGCGGAGCGGGCGCTCGAGCGCGCGAAGTCGGAGGCTGACGCCTCCGCGGAGCGCCGTGCGGACGTCCGGCTGCGTGCGGCGGCGGCGAGCTGACCACAGCGCGTATGCAATGACGTGACACTCAGCCGCGGCTGGACCGGAGCAATCCGGAACCAGCCGCGGCTGAGGCAAATGCGGATGTTTTTTCCGTTCCGTTACCTAGGAGACGAGGAGGTCGGTGCCGATGGTCCTCGCTCTGACTGTGTGCGGAATTGTCGTCGCCCTCGTGGTGGTGGGGCTGTTCGTCTTCGGCCTGCGGCGCCGGCTCATCCAGCGCTCGGGCGGCACCTTCGACTGCAGCCTGCGCTGGGACGTGCCGGAGAAGACCGACACCAGCGGCAAGGGCTGGAGCTACGGAGTCGCCCGCTACAACGGCGACCGGGTCGAGTGGTACCGCGTCTTCTCCTACGCCCCGCGCCCCCGCCGTGTCCTGGAGCGCTCGGCGATCGAGGTGGCCGGCCGGCGCAGCCCCGAGGGCGAGGAGGAGCTGGCCCTGCTCTCCGACGCGCTGATCCTCGCCTGTCAGCACCGGGGTACCCGTCTGGAGCTCGCGATGAGCGAGGACGCGCTGACCGGTTTTCTCGCGTGGCTGGAGGCGGCTCCGCCCGGACAGCGGGTCAATGTGGCGTAGACACACCGACTCCCCCGGCGGACCGAGGGGAGTCGATGTGGTCTCGGGCCGGACACCGCCCTATGACAGACCGCTGTTGATCGCGCTCACCAGCTCGCCGTTGCTGGTGTCACCGCTGAACTCCCAGAAGAAGGCGCCGCCCAGACCCTGGCTCTTGGCCCACGCCATCTTCGTGCCGATGGTGGCCGGGGTGTCGTACGACCACCAGTTGCTGCCGCAGTGCGCATACGCCGTGCCCGCGATGGTGCCGGTGACCGGGCAGGACGTCTTGAGCACCTTGTAGTCCTCGATGCCCTGTTCGTAGGTGCCCGGGGCGGGTCCGGTGGCCGTGCCGCCTGGGGCGTCCTGGGTGACACCCGTCCAGCCTCGCCCGTACAAGCCGATGCCGATCAGCAGCTTGTTCGCGGGCACTCCCTGCGCCTTGTACTTGGCGATCGCGTCCGCCGTGGTGAATCCGGCGGTCGGGATGCCGCTGTACGAGGTGAGGGGGGAGTGCGGGGCCGTGGGGCCCTGCGGGGCGAAGGCGCCGAAGAAGTCGTACGTCATCACGTTGTACCAGTTGACGTACTGCGAGGCACCCGCGTAGTCGGTGGCGTCGATCTTGCCACCGGAGGAGCCGTCGGCCGTGGTGGCGGCGGTGACCAGGTAGTTCGCACCGAACTTGGCGCGCAGTGCGGACATCAGGTTCTTGAAGGCCGCCGGCCCGCTGCTGTCGCAGGACAGACCGCAGGCGTTCGGGTACTCCCAGTCCATGTCGATGCCGTCGAACACGTCCGCCCAGCGCGGATCCTCGACCAGGTCGTAGCAGGACTGGGCGAAGGCGGCCGGGTTCTTCGCGGCCTCGCCGAATCCGCCGGACCAGGTCCAGCCGCCGAAGGACCACAGCACCTTGATGTTCGGGTACTTGGCCTTGAGCTCGCGCAGCTGGTTGAAGTTGCCGCGCAGCGGCTGGTCCCAGGTGTCGGCGACGCCGCTGACGGACTGGTCGGCGGTGAACGCCTTGTCGTAGTCGGCGTAGGAGTCGCCGATCGCGCACTTGCCGCCGGTCACGTTGCCGAAGGCGTAGTTGATGTGCGTGATCTTCGCCGCGGAGCCGGACGTCACCAGGTTCTTGACGTTGTAGTTGCGGCCGTAGATGCCCCACTCGGTGAAGTACCCGAGCCTGACGGCGGATCCGGGGGGCGGCGGGTTCGTGGTGCCGCCGGTGGTGTGGACCTTGACCGCGCCGCTGACGGGACCGGTCTGGTCGGCGGTGTCACGGGCCTGGACGGTGTACGAGTAGTCGGATCCGGCGTTCAGACCGGAGTCCGTGTAGGACGTCGACGTCACCGTGGCGACCTTGGCGCCGTCCCGCAGGACGTCGTAGTTCTTGACGCCCTTGTCGTCGCTCGCCGCGCTCCAGGACAGCTGCACCGAGGTGTCCGTGATGCCGGACGCCGTGGGGGTGCCCGGAGCGGAGGGCGGGTTGTCGCCGGGGACGGTGGTGCCGCCGTCACAACTGCCGCCGTTGAGCGAGCAGTTGCTCGGTGCGCCCGGGCCGGCGCCGTTGAAGCCGAAGGAGACGGAGGCCCCGGGGGCGAGGGTGCCGTTGTAGGACTTGTTCTTGGCGGTCCAGTGGGTGCCGGAGTTCGTCACGTCCGCGTCCCACGCCGAGGTGACGGAGGTGCCGGAGGGGAAGTCCCACTCGATCGTCCAGGAACCGAGGGACGTGGTGCCGGTGTTCTTGACGGTCCACTTGCCCTCGAAGCCGGTGCCCCAGTCCTGGGTCTTGGCGTAGGTGGCGGTGGCCGATGTCGCTGCCTGTGCGGGACCGGCGAGGCCGACCAGGCCGGCGAGTGGGAGCAGCAGGGTCGCTAGACCTGCCGCGGCTCGGTGTCTGAAGCGCATGCAGCGCCTCCTCTTGTCGAAATGAGCCGGGGTGTCAGGGGCATGACTGAGCCTTCACGCCCACAGTGCCGCGAGAATAGAAAGGTCTGGACCATCGGTCAATAGGTCTGGACCACAGCGCAGTTGGTGAACCGGTCACCCCAACTCCCGCACCCTCGCCCGGCTGTCACGCGTCCACCGGAGGGACGTACGCTGCCCGGCGTGACAGTGGACCCTGGAGGGCGGACGAGCGGCACCACGCGCCCCGGCGCGGTGCTCGTCGTCGACGACGACGCGGCCATCCGGCGCTCCCTGGAGCGGGGGCTGAGGCTCAGCGGCTTCGCCGTCCGCACCGCGGACAGCGGGCCCGAGGCGCTGAGCGTGATCCGGGACGCCCCGCCCGACGTGCTCGTCCTCGATGTCTCGATGCCCGGCATGAGCGGCATCGAGGTCTGCGCGCGGCTCCGGGACGAGGGACAGGACCTGCCCGTCCTCATGCTGTCCGCACTCGACGAGACCGCCGACCGCATAGCCGGGCTCCAGGCGGGCGGCGACGACTACCTGGTCAAACCGTTCGCGCTGCAGGAACTGGTGCTGCGGCTGCGTGCCCTGCTGCGCCGCAGGCCGCCGGACGACCGGCAGGAGCTGCGGGTGGCGGACCTGGTGATCGACCCGGCGGCCCGCACGGTCCACCGCGCCGGCAGGCGCCTGGAGCTGACCCGGCGAGAGTTCGAACTCCTTGAGGTGCTGGCCCGCAACGCCGGGCTCGTCCTCACCCGCGACCAGCTCCTGGACCGGGTCTGGGGCTACGACTTCGACGTGCGCACCGACGCCGTCGACACCTTCGTCAGCTATCTGCGGCGCAAGCTGGAAGCGGGCGGCGCCCGACGGCTCGTCCACACCGTGCGCGGCGTGGGCTTCGTGCTGCGGGACGAGCCGTGAGACTGTCGACACGCATCGGGCTCGCGGTGGGCTGCACCGTCCCGCTTCTCGTGCTGGCCTCCGGCTGGCTGCTGCTGAACCTGGTCGCCCACGATCTGCACAGCGCCGAGGACGACCATCTGCGGGAGCGGGCCGCCGCTGTGGCCCCGGACGCCCGCGCCCTGCTGCGTGCCGCCGCGGCCGGTCGGCCCAAGGCGGCCGACACCCGGGAGCGCGCGCTCTACGGCGCGGCGCTCGACGTCGGCATACGCCTCGTCGCACCGGACGCGACCTTCCAGGCCGGCCCGCAGCCCGCCTCCGCGGTACGGCTGCCCGCCCGCGCCGCCGGGCCGGTCACCGTCCGCGCCGGTGGCACCGGCTGGCGGACGCTGTCCCGGCCGGTCCGCACGGCCCGGGCATCGGGCACCCTCTGGGTCTTCGCGCCGGACACCGCCGACCGCACCCAGCTCCGGCTCGTCCGGCGCCGCGTCCTGGTGACCACTGTGCTGGCGGCCCCCCTGTCGGGCCTGATGGCCTGGGGCATAGCCGCGGGCGCCGCCGCCCCTCTGCGTCGCCTCACCCGCCGCACCGCCGGACTGGACCCGCGTACCAGCAGCGTCCGGCCGCCCCACGAGGCGACCGGGATCACGGAGGTCGACGAACTGGCCGCCACCGTACGCACGGTGCTCGCCCGCTACGACGAGCAGGCCGCCCGCACCGCCCAGGCCCTGGACACCGCACGTTCCTTCTCGGCGGCGGCCGCGCACGAACTGCGCACCCCCATGATGAGCATGGGCACCAACCTCGACATCCTCGCCCAGCACCCCGACCTGCCCGATCCGGACCGCACCGAGGTCCTGGAGGACCTTCGCCACGAGCACGCCCGGCTGCTCGGCCTGCTGGTGATGCTGCGCGAGCTGGGGCGCGGGGATCTGGTGGAGGCGGAGGCGTTCCGCACGGTGGACGTGGCGGAGACCGCGGACGCCGCCGTCGCCGAGGCCCGGCGCCGCGCTCCGGACGCACAGATCGCCCTGAGCGCACAGCCGGGACTGACCGCGCACTGCTGGGAACCGGGGCTGCGGCTGCTGCTCGACAACCTGATCGCCAACGCGCTGGCCCACGGGCGGGACGCGGCGGGGCAGGCGGATGTGGCCGTCGGTGTGCGGGGGACCGGCGCCGACGTCGTGATCACGGTGGACGACCGCGGTCCAGGCATCCCGGCCGAGGCACGCGGACGGATCTTCGAGCGGTACCGGCGGGGGCCGCACAGCACGGGCTCGGGTCTCGGCCTGACCCTGGTCGCCCAGCAGGCGGCCCTGCACCGGGGGAGCGTCATGGTGGCGGACGGCGCGGGCGGTGTCGGCACACGCTTCGAGGTGCGGCTGCCCCGGGCCGGCGGGGCCCTGCCCGACCGCCGGGACTGGTTGATCGGGACAGCCAGGTCAAACCGGTCACAAGGTTCCCACAAAGAGGGCTCCTAGCCTCCGGAGGCATCGGACGGACGTCGGGGCCGTCCGGGGAACGGAGGCGAAGATGAACGCACGACGACGACGGCGCACCCTGCTCGCCGGGCTGGCCGCGGCGGCGCTGCTGGCGACCGGGACGGGGGCGGCCGCGGCCGACAGCACCCCGGCGCCCGCGCCGACCGGTGACGGCGCGCACGCGCTGTGCAAGCGGGTGCCGAAGCTCGACCGGCGGATCGCCCGGGCCTTGAGGCGGCTGGACGCCGGCGTGGGCACGCGCGGCTCGGTGGCGCGGCTGGAGCGGCGTGTGGAGAACGCGAAGAACGCGGGCCACACCGAGATCGCGACCTACCTCCAGGACCGGCTCACCTTCCGCAAGTCCCTGGTGCCGACGCTTCAGCAGCGGCAGAAGGACCTGGCGGGCGTCAAGACGTGGTGCGCCGCGCACGACAACGGCAAGGCGGCGAGCTGATGCGGGCTCGGCGAGCCGTGCGCTGGGCGGCGCCCGCGGTGGTCCTCCTGGTGGGGCTCACCGCGGGCTGCGCGCGGAACGACGGCGCGGCGGCCACGCCCCCCTCGTCCGTGGCCCCCTCGGCGCAACCCCCCGGTATCGCCGACGTGCAGAAGGCGCTGTCCGCCGCCGAGTCCGCGCTCACGCAGGCGGACCGGGACGCCGCGCAGGACGACAGCGACCGCTGAACCGGCCGGGGAGCGCGGCTCAGCGCTCCCCGCCCGGCACCCACAGCACGTCACCGGTCTCCTTGTTGGCGTAGCGGGCCAGGATGAACAGGAGGTCGGACAGGCGGTTGAGGTAGGTCGCGGTGAGGGGGTTCATGACCTCGCCGTGGACCTCCAGCGCGGCCCAGGTGGAGCGCTCGGCCCGCCGTACGACCGTGCACGCCTGGTGCAGCAGGGCCGCGCCGGGCGTACCGCCGGGCAGGATGAACGAGCGCAGCTTCTCCAGCTCGGCCAGGAAGCGGTCGCAGTCCGCCTCCAGCTTGTCGACGTAGAACTGCTCGACCCGCAGCGGCGGGAACTCCGGGTTCTCCACCACCGGCGTCGACAGGTCCGCACCCACGTCGAACAGGTCGTTCTGGACGCGGGTGAGGACCTTGACGACCTCCTCGTCGAGACCGCCCAGCGCGATCGCCGTGCCGATCACCGCGTTCGCCTCGTTGGCGTCCGCGTAGGCGGCGATCCGCAGGTCGGTTTTCGGCACCCGGCTCATGTCCCCGAGGTGCGTCGTGCCCTTGTCGCCGGTCCGCGTGTAGATGCGCGTCAGATTGACCATGTGACCAGCGTAGTTACGTCAAGGCTGGGCGGAACACCCGAGTGCCCACCGTCACGGGCCCGGCGCGGCGCAGCCGGGCCCCGTCCGGGTGGGGCGGAGAGCGTATCCGGCCGTTCCGGGCGAGCGTCCTTATGGCATCGGGTCCGGGGAAGCGCCGAGGGCATGGACGGCGAGTACGAGCGAGTCCGGCGGCGCGACGCACGGCGGCCTTCTGCCGCATCTGAGCCTTGGTCAGACGGGTCGGATCGCGGCGCTTCACGGCGGTCGCCGGCCGTGCGAACGCCATGGGGCGCAATCCGTGCGAAGCGTCACCGAAGGCGCTGTCACTCCTCGGGGACATGCGGCACCTGTTGGGTGAGAAGGGGCCCAACTGCGCCGTCGGGACGCCGGAATGACACGGGCCGGTGTGATGTCCGTCATTTGAGACGTGACGCGCATTACTTACCGGTCACACAGCCCCCCACGAGCGCTATGGTCCGGCCGAGAGGCATTACGAAGCGCGTCAGGGGAGTCGCACAGTGGCACGGAAGCTTGCCGTCATCGGAGCCGGACTGATGGGTTCCGGTATTGCCCAGGTATCCGCTCAGGCCGGCTGGGACGTCGTCCTTCGGGATGTCACCGAGGAGGCGCTGACGCGTGGCACCGACGCCATCAAGGCCTCGTACGACAAGTTCGTGAGCAAGGGGAAGCTCGAGGCCCACGACGCCGACGCGGCGCTCGCCCGTATCACCTCCACCACCGACCTCGACGCCGTCGCCGACGCGGACGTCGTCGTCGAGGCGGTCTTCGAGAAGCTCGAGGTCAAGCACGAGATCTTCCGTGCGCTCGACAAGCTCGTCCGCGAGGACGCGGTGCTCGCGTCCAACACCTCCGCCATCCCGATCACCAAGATCGCGGCAGCGACCGAGCGGCCGGAGCGGGTCGTCGGCGTGCACTTCTTCTCGCCCGTGCCGATGATGCAACTCGTCGAACTCGTCCGGGGGTACAAGACGAGCGACGAGGCACTCGCCACCGCCCGCGAGTTCGCCGAGTCGGTCGGCAAGACCTGCATCGTCGTCAACCGCGACGTCGCCGGCTTTGTGACGACCCGTCTGATCTCGGCACTAGTCGTCGAGGCGACCAAGCTGTACGAGTCGGGTGTGGCCACCGCCGAGGACATCGACCTGGCCTGCAAGCTGGGCTTCGGCCACGCCATGGGGCCACTGGCCACCGCCGACCTCACCGGCGTCGACATCCTGCTGCACGCCACCAGCAACATCTACACCGAGTCGCAGGACGAGAAGTTCGCTCCGCCGGAGCTGATGCGCCGGATGGTTGACGCCGGTGACTTCGGCCGCAAGAGCGGGCAGGGCTTCTACACGTACTGAAACCGCACGTACCCATGGGGGATCACCCCATTGGGTGAATTCGGTATCGGTTCGCTTACAGACGGCAACCAGACTGTCGCCAGGTCAGTCACAGGTTGCACAACCACATCGCGGAGTACGACGACGCACTCTCGGGGAGCGGATATGCACATCAGGGGCGACCACGCCGGGCTGGTCGTCGGGGGCCGTCTCGACGTGCGCAGCGCGGCGGACGCCCGTACGGTCCTGCATGCGGCCGTCGACGACGGCGTCGGCGACCTCGTACTCGACCTGTCCGAGCTGGACTCCTGGGACGCCACCGGACTCGGGGTGATCATGGGAGCCCACCGCCGGGCGGGGCGGTGCGGCCGGCGGCTGGTGCTGCGTGGTGTGCCGACGCAGATGCAGCGCCTGCTGGTGGCCACCCGGCTGCACCGGATCCTGGCCATCGAGGGCGGCATCGGAGTGGAGTCGCTGCCCCGGGTGTGATCGGGGGGTGTGGGGCGCGTCGCGGGAGTGAACGACCGCCAAAGGCACGTCAGGCGCAATCCTCACGAGACCGTGACGTCTCGGGCGGCGCGGTACCCCGGCTTGCCAAGGACAGTATGCGAAGGTTTAGGGTTCGGCTGCCCGCCGCCCTATGACCCTAGAAGCGGGCACCGGACCAGAAGCGACGCGGCAGTGTGCAGCAAGGCCGGGAGGGGCTCAGGCACGCGACGCTTTTTTGGGGGGCTGGGACCTATGGACCCGAACAACACGGGACCCGAGGAGTACGGCCACGACGGCCCCGGCGACCTGCCGCGTCAGCGCGCGCCGCGGGACCCCATCGCCCAGGACTTCGTACAGCCGGCGTCGTCGCCCGTCCGCACCGTCGAGATCGTGTCCGGTGACTACCTGCTCACCGTGAACCCCGTCGACGGCAGCGAGATCGAGCTCTGCCCGCCCGGCGAACGTCCCGCCCCGCCGGTGAAGTACACCGCCGACGAGCGGGCCGAGCGCGCCCCCACCGCTCGGCCGCCCGTCCCGGCTGGTCCCACACCGCCGCGGATGCCGCTGCTGGAGCGCCAGGAGGAGCGCGAGCAGCTGGTGCGGCTCCTCGCCCGTGGCCGCACCGTCCGGCTCACCGGCCCGGCCGGCTCGGGTCGCAGCGCGCTCCTGGACGTCGTCGCCGAGGACTGCTCCGACCTCGCGCCCGACGGCGTCGTCCGCCTCTCCGGCTACCGCCGCACCGCGAGCGACCTCCTGTACGTCCTCTTCGCCACCGTTTACAAAGCTCCGCTGTACCGCCCGGAGCACGAGGAGCTCCTCCGGCACGTCCGCGAGATCGGTGCCGTCGTCGTCCTCGACGACCTGGAGATCGGCGGCAGCGCGCTCGACGAGCTGCTCGACGCCACACCCGAGTGCGCCTTCCTGCTCTCCGCCACGCCCGACGTACCCGCGCCCTCCGCCGACGCGCAGGTCGAAGAGGTCCTCCTCCGCGGGCTCGACCGCGCGGGCGGCCTGGAGCTGCTGGAGAGCGCCGTCGACCGCGACCTCACCGAGGACGAGGTCACCTGGGCCGGCGACCTGTGGTTCGAGTCCGAGGGTCTGCCCCTGCGCTTCGTCCAGGCGGGTGCGCTGCTGCGGCAGCGCGACCGGCGGGCGGCCGACGAGAGCGCCGTCGACGAGTTCGGCGTCTTCGAGAACGCCCCTGTGGAGGCGTCCGTCGACGCCGGGGACGGCCATGAGGTCCCGCTGCCCTCGCTCGCGGAGGCCGCCGCGCCCGCCCCGCTGCTCGCCTCCCGGCTGAGCGTGTCGGCGCGCGAGACCCTCAAGTTCGCGGTCGCGCTCGGCGGCGAGGTGCCCCACCAGACGCATCTGCCGGCCCTGGTCGACGACACCCACGCGGACGCGGCGCTCGCCGAACTCCTCGGCTGCGCGCTGGTCTCCCCGGTCGGCGCCCACTACCGGCTGGCGGCCGGGGTGCTCGCCCAGCTGGAGGCGGCCGGGTACGGGACCGGCGCGGAGGAGTACGCGCTGAAGGCCGCCCAGCACTACGCCTGGTGGGCCGGGCACCCCTCGGTCACGGCGGAACGTGTCTCGGCGGAGGCCGACGCCGTACTGGCCGCGCTGGCCGTTCTGGTGCCCCTCAGCTCAGCCGGGCTCCCGGTCGGCCCCGACGAGGGCGACTCCCCCGGGCAGACGGAGTCCCCGGCGTCCGAGGATCAGGAGAACCTCGCCATACGACTGGCCCGGCAGGCCGCGCCCGCGTTCGCCGGGGGGCTGCACTGGGGCGCCTGGGAGCGGACCCTGCGGTCCGGCGCCGAGGCGTCCCGGCTCTCCGGCGAGGTCGGCGAACAGGCCTACTTCCACCACGAGTTGGGCATCCTCGCGCTCTGCGGCGGACAGCTCGACCGGGCCCGCGCCGAACTGGAGGCCTCCAACGGGCTGCGCGGCGCCCTCGCCGACAAGCGCGGCACGGTCTCCGGGCGGCGCGCCCTCGCCCTGGTCGCCGACCGCTCCGGCACGACGTCGCCCGGCGGGCCCACGGCGGACGAGGAGATGCCGGAGGTGCGGCACCAGGAGCCGGCGACGCCGCCCGGCGGCGTACCCGCCCGCTTCACCCTGTCCGCCCCGGCCGCAGACACGGCCACCCTGATCACACACCGGGCCGCGGCCACGCCCCCGCCCGCGCGCGGGGGCGTGCGCGGCGCGGTGAAGGGCACCCGGCGCAATCTGGTGGCCGCGGGCGCCGGTGCGGTGCTGGTCGCCGTGCTCGGCACGGTCGTGGGGCTCGGCATGGCCTCGAACAACGACACCAACACCCCGTCCGGGAACGTCCGCGTGGATCCCCCGGCGAGCCAGGGCGCGGACGACGGCGGCGTCGGTGCGGACCAGCCGAACAGCGACGGCAGCGGAGGTGCTAAGGGCGCTTCCCACAGCCCGTCGCCGACGTCGACGGACCCGGGACCCGACGGCACCTACGGCACGTCCGACGACCCCACGCCGCGGAGCACCGGCGGGTACCCGTCGGACGCCCCGACGGGTACGAAGGGCCCGACTCCGTCGAAGTCCCCGTCGAAGTCCCCGACCAAGTTGCCCACGTCGAAGCCGTCGACGCCGGTGACCCCGCCGCCTGCGTCGCAGTCGGCCACCTCGTCGCCCCCGCAGACGCAGTCCCCCTCGCCGACGGAATCCACGAGTCCGGGCACCACCGACTCGGCCGGCGGCCCGGCGTCCTCCAGCGCCCCGGCCACCTCGATCAGCTCGGCAGGCGCACCGTCGGGCAGCACCGGCTCGGGAATGCCGAGCGGTTCGGGCCCGGTGATCTGAAGTCCCCGTCGCTGCCCGGCAACACAGAAGGCCGGGTCCGCTCTCCGGACCCGGCCCTCGCCGTCGTGGTGACGCCCGTCAGAACAGCCGCAGTTTGTCGTCCTCGATGCCGCGCAGCGCGTCGTAGTCCAGGACCGTGCAGCCGATGCCGCGGTCCGTGGCTAGAACGCGGGCCTGCGGCTTGATCTCCTGTGCCGCGAAGACGCCGCGGACCGGGGCGAGGAGCGGGTCGCGGTTCAGGAGTTCCAGGTAGCGCGTGAGCTGTTCCACACCGTCGATCTCGCCCCGCCGCTTGATCTCCACGGCCACGGTCCCGCCCTCGGCGTCCCGGCACAGGATGTCCACCGGGCCGATCGCCGTCATGTACTCACGCCGGATGAGCGTGTAGCCCTCGCCGAGCGTCTCGATGCGGTCCGCGAGCAATTCTTGAAGGTGCGCCTCCACGCCGTCCTTGATCAGGCCCGGGTCCACGCCGAGTTCGTGCGTGGAGTCGTGGAGGACCTCCTCCATCGTGATGATCAGCTTCTCGCCCGTTTTGTTGACGACCGTCCATACGCCGGCCTCGTCGCCCGCGCCCTCCTTCAGCGTGCAGGGCGGCGACATCCAGTTGAGGGGCTTGTAGGCCCGGTCGTCCGCGTGGATCGAGACGCTGCCGTCCGCCTTCACCAGGATCAGACGGGGCGCGGAGGGGAGATGAGCGGTGAGACGGCCCGCGTAGTCGACGGAGCACCGGGCGATGACGAGACGCATGGTCGGCAACGCTACTCGACCCCGCGGCCCGGGCGCGATTCGCCCTCGTCAGCCGAGCCGGCTGCCCCGGTCGTGCCACCGGTTTTCCCCGTGATCAATCGGCCGTTCCCGCGCGCCCTCGCCGACCGCCGTTCCTCGGGCGTCCGTGCGCCCACGGCGGCCGTTCTTCGCGTCCCCGAGCGCAGACCGGCCGCCCGCGCTTCCAGCGCTTCCCCAAGCCTCTGCGGCTCCTCCCGCACGGACTCGGCCGGGCACTCACGCCGTGCCTCCCGGGGCCCTTTCCGGCGGAATCCGTGATCCGCGCTTTCACCCGGGATGCCCCCGTTCGTCAATGGCTTGTTGTGTGCCTAATGGGGCGTCGCTGTGTGCGCATTCTCCTGGTGCGGCCCCCCGCCGTTGCTTAACGTAGTAAACGGGAGGTCGCGCAGTGTGTACTGAGAGTGTTCGACAGTGCGAACTCCCTTCCCTGTCCGTCAACCCCTGTTGTCTTGGGGTGCGAGAGGAGTACCCATGTCGCTCGACGTCTCACCGGCCCTACTCGAACAGGCCGAGCGAGGCGAGGTCGACGAAGCGGATTTCGTCGACTGCGTCCGGACCTCCCTGCCCTATGCGTGGGAGATGATCAGCTCCCTGGTGGCCCAGTTGAAGGTGGACGGCGGAGACTTCGCCGACAACCAGACGCCCCCGCCGGACGAGCAGGCACGTGGACAGCTGCTGCGTGCGCTCGCGAGTGACGCGATACGCGGAGCCCTGCAGCGGCACTTCGGAGTGCGCCTGGCCTTCCAGAACTGCCACCGGGTGGCGGTGTTCCCGCTGGACTCCTCGGTGGACGACACACTGGCGCGCTTCACCTCGGTCCGCAGTCAACTGCTCAACCAGTCGCCGGAACTGCGCGACTGCTGAGCCACGCGACGACCATGGCTTGCCGCTCCGTACGCGGGAGGTGCATCAGTACCGGAGCGGCAAGCTCCCGCCGGTGGACGGCACCGGCGGAGTCAGCGGAGGTGGGGGAGTACCTCGGCACCCAGCCTCCGTACGTTCTCCTCCGTCGCCGCGAGGTCGCCGGAGCCTTCGACGAGCAGGGCGAAGCGGCTGACGCCGGTCCGCTCCGCCGTCGCCGCGAGCCGGTCGACGCACAACCGCGGTGTGCCCACCGGATGCAGCGCGCAGAGCAGCTCGGTGTA
Source organism: Streptomyces sp. NPDC001156 (assembly GCF_053598275.1). Classification (NCBI taxonomy): domain Bacteria; kingdom Bacillati; phylum Actinomycetota; class Actinomycetes; order Kitasatosporales; family Streptomycetaceae; genus Streptomyces; species Streptomyces sp. NPDC001156. The sequence continues at coordinate 79,608 of NZ_JBSFJX010000018.1, forward strand.
CGCCAGCGGGTCCCGCATCGCGCGGGCTCGGCCGTCGACCGTGACATGCGCGTCGAGGCCTTGTTTCAGCCAGCCCGGCATCGCCTTCGTGAGTGTCTCCACTGCGTCGGTGCGCCGGTCGGCGATCTGGCAGACGCCGGCCGAGACATGACGGGCGCCGGCGATCACATCGCCGTCGACCCCGGCCGCGCGTGCGTACTGGCGCCACAGCGCGATCATCTCCGCCTTCTCCTCGTCCCCCACGTGCATGCCGAGAAGCATGGGGAGTCCGCGCTCTGCCGCCAGCCGCACGCTCGCGGACGAGGTGCAGGCGACGACGACCTCGGGCCCCTCGACGTCGGTGAGCGACTCGGAGGGCCGTGGCACGACCGGGACTTCACGGAAGCTGAATCGTTCCCCCGTGGCTGCGACGGACGGTTCGCGCAGCCAGCGCATCAGCAGATCGAGTGAATCGGGGAACCCGGTCTCGTAGGCCTCCAGGCCCGCGCCGAAGACCTCCAGATCCACCCAGGGCCCGCCGCGCCCCACCCCGAGCGAGAAGCGCCCGCCCGAGATCAGGTGCAGCAGGGCGGCCTGCTCGCCGAGTGCCACCGGGTGGACGGTGGGCAGGACGCTCACCGCCGTGCCGACCCGGATCCGGCGGATGCGGCCCAGCAGATGGGAGGCCAGCGTGATCGCCGACGGGCACGTCCCGTACGGCACGAAGTGGTGCTCTGCCAGCCACACCGTGTCCAGACCCGCCTCTTCGGCGGCCTCGGCCGACCGCACCGCGCGGTGCAGGGCCTCGCCCTGGCCCTGTCCCGGAAACTGGGCCGCCAGTACAAAACTTCCTACGCGCATCGCTCTTCCTGCTTTCCTGGCTCCGACGCGGAGCTCCCCCACCCGGCATAACTCCCTGACATGTGCCGAAGTCACGGCTTGACGGAGAGATTTGCGGATTGTCTGCAGAACAGGGCCGGAAGTAAGGGTTTCTGCCGAAGTTGGTGACGACCGTGTACCCCTGCGTGCGCCGCGTAGGCTGGAAAAGGCCCGTGCTCCCTGTATAGCCCCGTGAGGTGTTCTGTGTCCCCGCGTCGCAACCGACCGAAGGGCTCCGGCTGGTCCGGCCCGAGCGCGGACGACGACAGGTCGCGCTACGGCGGCTGGCAGTCCACCGAGAGCTGGCAGGGCGAGGAGTGGAGCGTGCGCCATGTCGCGGGCGCCGGCGCGGAGGGCAAGACCTACCGCTGCCCCGGGTGCGACCAGGCGATCCCCTCCGGTGTCCCGCACCTGGTGGCCTGGCCCGAGCACGCGGGCGTGGACGACCGCCGGCACTGGCACAAGGCCTGCTGGAACGCGAAGGACCGCCGCACCACGCGGGTGCAGCGGTCCCGTAACGCGCCGAAGTACTGAACCGGGCTACACGTCCCGCTTCTCCAGCAGCAGCCAGGCGCCGGCGAACGCGGCGGCGGTCACACCCAGGATGATCCACAGCGGGTCCCACCCCGAGGGGCCTGAAGTGGTCAGGGAGTTGGAGTAGAAGACGCTGAGCTGGTTCGGGATCGAGTACTCCAGCAGCCCCGTGCGCACCTTGGCGAGGGACTCCGCGAACATGAACAGCGCGATGACCAGCGGGGCGAGCAACGCCCCGATCATGATGGTGATGGCGCCCGCCGAGTGCCGCACGATCGAGCCGACGATGAGTGCGAGCAGCCCGAGCAACGCGAGGTAGAGCGAGATGCCGACCGTCGCCTTGAACCACTCGCCGCCGGACGGGGTCCTCGCACCGTGGCCGTCCAGCATGGCCACCTGCGCGAAGGCGACGAAGGACGAGGCGACCAGCGACACCGCGAAGGCGACGAGGAAGAAGACGATAGCCTTCGCGGCCAGCACCCGGCTGCGGCTGGGGCAGGCGGTCATCGTGGTGCGGATCATGCCGGTGCCGTACTCCGACGCGGTGGTCAGGACTCCGAGCGTGATGATGCACATGCTGCCGAGGAGCAGCCCGAAGAAGCCGAGGCCGAGCGGGTTCTCGCCCCCGAGCTCCGAGGACGAGTTGGCGACCACCGCACCGGCGGCCACGCCGATGCCGATCACCAGCAGGACGAACACCCCGAGCGTCCACATCGTGGAACGCACCGACCTGATCTTCGTCCACTCGGAGGCGATGGCATGCCCGAGGTGGGTCCGTACCACCGGGATCGGCGAGGTGTACGTGGGGTACGCGGAACCGGGCGCCGCCTGCCAGGCGGGCGCGGCCTGCGGCATCGGGTGCTGGGGCGTGCTCATCGGGCGTCCTCGGACTTGGTCAGGTCGGGTGCGGGGGAGGGGACGGGCTGAGCGGGCGGCTGCTGGGCCGCCGGCTGCGCGTACGGGTTCGGGCCCGTGCCGGGGACGGTAGGCGCGGCAGGAGCGCCGTACGGGCCTGCGGGCGGCTGTCCCGGCAGCGCGAAGGGCTGCCCACCGTGCTGGGGCGGCGGCGGGGCGTACCAGCCCGGCTGGCCTTGACCCGGCACCGGGATCGCGACCGGCGGCTGCATGCCCGGCGGCAGCGGTTGCATCAGCCCCGCCTTCTGGTCGATGGTGGAGCGGTAGTCGACCGCGCCCTGCGTCATCCGCATGTACGCCTCCTCGAGCGAGGCCTGGTGCGGCGACAGCTCCCAGAGGCGCACATCGGCGTCGTGGGCGATGTCGCTGATGCGGGGCAGCGGCAGTCCGGTGATGCGCAGCGCGCCGTCCTGCTCGGGCAGCACATGGCCGCCCGCCTCGGTGAGCGCGGAGACGAGCTTCTCCCGCTGCTGGGTCTCGGGGTCGGGGGTGCGGACGCGCGCGAAGTCCGCCGAGTTGGCGGAGATGAAGTCCTTCACGCTCATGTCGGCCAGCAGCTGACCGCGTCCGATCACGATCAAGTGATCGGCGGTGAGCGCCATCTCGCTCATGAGGTGGGAGGAGACGAAGACCGTGCGGCCCTCCGCCGCGAGGGACTTCATCAGATTGCGCACCCAGAGGATGCCCTCGGGGTCGAGACCGTTGACCGGTTCGTCGAACAGCAGCACCTGGGGGTCGCCGAGGAGGGCCGCGGCGATGCCGAGCCGCTGGCCCATACCGAGCGAGAACCCCTTGGACCGCTTCTTCGCCACCTCCTGGAGGCCCACCACACCGAGCACCTCGTCGACGCGGCGGGCCGGGATGCCGGAGAGCTGGGCGAGGCACAGCAGGTGGCTGCGGGCGGACCGGCCGCCGTGCACGGCCTTGGCGTCGAGCAGGGCACCGACCTGGCGGGGGGCGTTGGGCAGCTTGCGGTACGGGTAGCCGCCGATCGTCACCTGCCCCGAGGTGGGGTTGTCAAGGCCGAGGATCATCCGCATGGTCGTCGACTTGCCCGAGCCGTTGGGCCCGAGAAAGCCGGTGACGGTACCCGGCCTCACCTGGAAGGAAAGGTTGTACACGGCCGTCTTGTCGCCGTAGCGCTTCGTCAGGCCGACTGCCTCGATCATGCTCCGCACCCATCGAAAGGTTCAGGACGTCGGGGCCGACACTGCCCCCGTGAGGGTTAGGAGGATATCCGGCCGCTGACGGTTCCACTCAGGAGAAAGCAAAGGCCCGCAGGTCACCGGCGTGACAGTGATCACCCGGGCGGGCCGTAGGGGCCGCCTGACCAGCGGGGTTCAGGCGTCCCGCCGCTTCACCAGGACGTATCCGCCGATCAGGGCCGCGATCACCCACAGCACCATGATGCCCAGGCCGCCCCACGGACCGTACGGGGTGTCGTCCCCGGCCGGTGCCACGACCTGCATGATCCTGCTCCCGGCCTGGTCGGGGAGGAAGCGGCCGATCTTCTTGGTGGCGGAGACGTTCCCCAGGATGTTGGAGATCAGGAAGAAGAACGGCATCAGGACGCCGAGGGACAGCATCGGCGAGCGCAGCATCGCGGCGACCCCCATGGAGAACACCGCGATGAGCGTCATGTAGAGCCCGCCGCCGACGACCGCGCGCAGCACACCGGGGTCGCCGAGGGACGCCCGGTGCGGGCCCAGCATCGCCTGGCCGAGGAAGAAGGCGACGAAGCTGGTGACCATGCCCACCGCGAGGGCGAGCGCGGTGGCGACCGTGATCTTCCCGAACAGGAGGGACCCGCGCCGGGGGACCGCGGCGAGCGAGGTGCGGATCATGCCGGTGCTGTACTCGTTCGACACGACGAGCACCCCGAACACGATCATCGCCAGCTGCCCGAGGCTCATCCCGGCGAAGCTGATGAAGGTCGGGTCGAGCGTGACCCGCTCCCGCGTGCTCATGCCGTCGAACTCCCGCCTGGTCAAGGCGGAGATCAGCATGCCGAGCGCGACGGTGACCACGAGCGCGACGGAGAGCGTCCAGACCGTGGACGCCACCGACCGGATCTTGGTCCACTCCGACCTGATGACCTGGGTCGCCGCCATGGCTCAGGCTCCCTTCTTCCAGTCGGCACCCCACTCGAGGCGCCGGGCGGGACGGGCCCAGGCGTCGCCGGGGACGTCGGTGTGCGCGTGGTACTCCACCGACTGTGCGGTCAGCCGCATGAACGCCTCCTCGAGCGAGGCCTGTTGCGTACTGAGCTCGTGCAGCACGATCTGGTGCCGGGCGGCCAGTTCACCGATCAGTTCGGCCTTGCCCCCGTCCACCTCCAGTGCCCCGCTGCCGGACTCGACGACCGTGATGCCCGCCTCGTGCAGCACGTCGAGCAGCCGCTCGCGCTGTGGGGAGCGGATGCGCACGTACGACCGGGAGTTGCGCGCGATGAAGTCGGCCATCGAGGTGTCGGCCAGCAGCCGGCCCTGGCCGATGACCACGAGATGCTCGGCGGTGAGCGCCATCTCGCTCATCAGATGGCTGGAGACGAACACGGTACGGCCCTGCGCCGCGAGGGATTTCATCAGCGTGCGGATCCAGTGGATGCCCTCGGGGTCCAGCCCGTTGACCGGTTCGTCGAACATCAGGATCCGCGGATCGCCGAGGAGCGCGCCCGCGATACCGAGACGCTGGCCCATACCGAGCGAGAAGCCCTTGGCCTTCTTCCGCGCGACGGGGGTCAGACCGACCGTGTCGAGGACCTCGTGGACGCGGGAGGCCGGGATGCCGTTGCTCTGCGCGAGGCACAGCAGGTGGTTGAAGGCGCTGCGGCCGCCGTGCACGGACTTGGCGTCGAGCAGGGCGCCGATGTGCTTCAGCGGGTCCTTGAGCTGGTCGTAGCGCTTGCCGTCGATACGGACGCTGCCCGCGGTGGGGTGGTCGAGCCCGAGGACCATGCGCATCGTGGTGGACTTCCCGGCGCCGTTCGGACCGAGGAAGCCCGTGACGACACCCGGTCTCACGGTGAAGGTGAGGTCGTTGACCGCCAGCTTCTCGTCGTACCGCTTGGTCAGCCCCTCCAGCTCGATCATGCGGCCACGTTAGATGCGCGCGAAGCCCTCCGCCACCGCAGTGACAGAGGGCTTCGCGGATGTTCGGATGCCGTACGCCCCGTGTTATCGGGACTGCTGCGCGGGGACCCCGCGGGAGATCGGCTCGTCCTCGGCCGGCGAGCCCGCGGCGGCGACAGCGGCGCCGGTGAGCGTCGCGAGCATCTCGCGGACGTTCGTGAGCTGGGCGTTGATGGAGTCGCGACGGTTCGTCAGCGCGGCCAGCTCGCGCTCGGATTCCGAGCGGATGCGGTCGGCCTTGGCGTTCGCGTCGGCCACGATGTCCTCGGCCTGGCGCTGGGCCGTCTCCACCGTCTGGCGGGCGCGGCGCTCGGCGTCCGTGCGCAGCTTCTCGGCCTCGAGGCGGAGCTGCTCGGCGCGGTGCTCGATCTCGGCGAGGCGCTTCTCGGCCTTCGCCTGACGCGAGGCCAGGTCGCGCTCGGACTGCTCGCGCCGCTTGGCGAGGTTCGTCTCGAAGTCGGCGGCGGCCTGCGCGGCCTTGGCGCGGGTCTCCTCGAAGAGGGCGTCCGCCTCCTCCCGCTTGGACTGCGCGTCCTTCTGCGCGTCGGCACGCAGCTGGGAGGCGTCGCTCTTGGCCTTCTCGACGATCCGGACGCCCTCGTCCTCGGCCTTGGCCTTGCGCTCGGAAGCGAACGACTCGGCGTCGTTGCGCACCTGCTGGGCGGCCGACTCGGCGAGCTCGCGGTGCTGCTCGGCGGCGCGGCGGGCCTCCTCGCGCAGGTCCTTGGCCTCTTCCTCGGCGAGGCGGAGGATCTTCTCGACGCGCGCGCCGAGACCCGCGTACGACGGCTCCGCGTCGTTTACCTGTGCCTGGGCGTTCTGCGTCTCGAGGTGGAGCTCCTCGATGCGCTTTTCCAGGGCGGTGATGCGGGTGAGAGCGCTGTCACGGTCGGAGACGAGCTTGGAGATTCGTTCGTCCACCTGAGCGCGGTCGTACCCACGCCGCACAAGCTCGAAGCCGTAGGGGGAAGTGTCGCTCATGGGGTTCCTGTCGAATGAGACCGGTGAGGTGATAGAGGGAATCCTAGGGCTCGAAGCGGCGTGTCATCGAGCGGATGGGTGTTTGGTCTGGAGAATGACACTCCTTTTGGGTGGCTGACCGCCTGGGGGCTTGCCAGGACCTGTCTGGAACGCCCGTGGCGCAAGCACAGAATCGGCCGTTCGGCTACCCCTCCGACGCCTTGCCACCCGAACGTGGAGCACCCACGGTGGCGCCCGCCTTGACGCCGCCGTCCTTGCCTCCCGACGGGGTCTCGAAGGACTCCAACGCCTCCAGGACGTCCTGGACACGGGAGATCTCCGCGTTGATGTCCTCGCGGCGGCGCACCAGGATCTCCAGCTCGCGCTTGCCTTCCTCGACGGCCTCCCGGGCCTCGCGGATCGCCTCGGCCTTGATCTTCTCCGCCTCGGCGACCAGCGTGGCCTTCTTCAGCTCGGCCTCCTTGAGCAGCCCCTCGGCCTTCTTGACCGCGGCGATACGGACCTTGCCCGCCTCGGAGTTGGCCTCCGAGACGGTGTCCTTCGCCTGCGTCTTGGCCTTCGCCAGCTGCTCCTCGGCAGCCTTGATGAGCGCGTCGCACCGCTCGCCCGCCGACTTCATCGCCTCGGCCGACTCGCGCCGCGCCCGCTCGTGCAGCTCCTCGACCTCCGCCGTGATGCGCTCGCGCAGCTCCTCCGCCCGCTCCCGGATCGCGGTCGCGTCCTGACGCGCGCCGACGAGCAGCTCGTCCGCGTCCGCCCGGGACCGCTCCACCAGCGAGTTGCCCTCCACCGTCGCTTCCGAGACCAGGCGTTCGGCCTCCGCGCGGGCGGCGCCCACCATGGTGTCGGCCTGCGACTCGGCGTCCGCGGTCGTCTTGTGCGCGCTCTGCTGAGCTTCCGCGAGGAGCTTGTCGGCCTCGGCGGCGGTCTCGGTGATGAGCGTGTCGACCTGCTCGGCCGCTTCGGAGCGCCGCTTGTTGGCGTCCTTGCGGGCCTCGTCCAGGGTGTGCTCGGCCTCCTTGCGGGCGGCCGCGGTCACCCGCTCGGCCTCCGCCCGCGCCTCGGCCCTGATCCGCTCCGCCTCGGCGCGCATCCGCTCGGCGTGCTGCCGCGCGGTCCCGATCGTCTCGGCGGCCTCGGCGCGCAGCCGCTCCGCTTCCGACCCCGCCTCGGTGATGAGGGTGTCCACCTGCGCGGCCGCGTCCGACCGGATCCGGTTGGCATCCTCGCGGGCCTCCGCGCGGGTGCGCGCCGCGTCCTGCTCGGCGGTGGCGAGGGAGTCCGAAGCCTCGGTCCGCACGCGCTGGGCGTGCGCGGCGGCGTCCGAACGGAGCTGCTCGGCCTCGGCGATCGCTTCCGAAACCGTCCGCTCGGCGAGGGCCTTGGCGGCCTCCGACTCCTCGGCGGCCTCTCGCCGGATGCGCCCCGCGTCGTCGCCGGCGCGCTCGCGCTCCGCGTAGGCGTCGGCGCGGACCCGGTCCGCCTCCTCCTCCGCCTCGGTGCGGGTGCGCTCCGCCGCGTGCTCGGCGGCCGAGCGCAGGCCGGTGATCTCCTCCTGCGCCTGCTCGTGCAGTCCGATGACGGAGTCCCGTACCTGCTGGGCGTGCTGCTCGGCGGCCGAGACCATCTCGGTGGCCCGCCGGTCGGCCTCCTCCACCAGCCGTACGGCCTCGGTCTGGGCCTCCTCGACCCGGGCCCGCGCCACGGCGAGCAGCTCCTCGCTCTGCTCGCGGGCCCGCTCGCGCTCCTGGTCGGCGTCCTGACGCGCGGCGCCGAGGAACTCCTCGGCCTCACGACGGCGCCGCGATGCCTCCTCCTGCGCAGCGGCGAGCGTCTCGGTGGCCTCGGTGCCCAGTCGCTCGGCGGCGGCCTGCGCCTCGGACCGCACCCGGTCGGCGGTGTCCTGAGCCTCGGTCCTGAGCCGCTCGGCCTCCGTCGCCGCCTCCGTGCGCAGACGTACGGCGACGGCCTCGCCCTCCGCCCGGGAGGCGGAGGCGTCGGCAGCGGCCTCGGTGCGCAGCCGGTCCGCCTCGGCGTCGGCCTGCGCCTGGAGCGTACGGATGCGCTCGGCGGCCTCGGAACGCAGCCGCTCGGTCTCCTCGGCGGCCTCGCGGCGGATCCGCTCGGCCTCCGCTCGGGCGTCGGTGAGCGCCTGCTCGGCGGAGACCAGCCGCTGCTCGGTCTCGGTCTGGAGGCGGGTCAGGTCCTCGGCGGCGTCCGCTCGGCGTGCCTCGACCGCCCGCTCGGTCTCCTCGCGCAGGTCGCGCGCGGCCCGCTCGGCCTCTTCCTTGATCGCGTCCGCGAGCTCGACGGCCTCGGCGCGCTGCGTCTCGGCCTCGTTGCGGGTGCGCTCAAGGGTTTCCTCGGCCTGGCGGCGCAGCATCGAGGCTCGCTCGATGGCCTCGGTGCGCACCTTCTCGCTGTCGGTGGCGGCGCTCTGGCGCAGGTCGTCCGCGTCGGCCTTCGCCTTGGCGAGCAGTTCCTCGGCGGTCTTGGCCGCCTCCTCGATCTGCTGGACGGCCTCGCGGCGGGCCTCGGAGCGGATCTTCTCGCCCTCGGCGATCGCCTCGGCGCGCAGCTGCTCGGCCTCGCCGCGCAGCCGGCGCGCCTCCTCCTGCAGCTCGACCGTCTTGGCGCGGTACTCCTTGGTGTCGTCCTTCGCCGCGCCCTTGAGCTGCTCGGAGATGTCGTGCGCCTCGGCGCGCAGCCGGTCCGCCTCGGCCTCGGCCTCCCGGCGGATCCGCTCGGCCTCCTCGGCGGCGGCCTTGGTGGTCGCCTTGGCGTCGTCCGCCGCCTTGTTGAGGACGTCCTCGGCCGTACGGGCCGTCTTGGCGAGCTGGGAGGCGGTCTCCTCGGCCGTGACACTGCGGGCCTTGTCCGAGGCCTCCGCGAGGATCTTCTCGGCCTCGGCCTTGGCGTCCGCGACCACCTGCTCGGCCTCGGCCTTGGTGGCCTCCGCGTCCGTGGTGGCCTCGCTGACCAGCCGGGCGACCTGCTCCTTGGCCGTGCGGGTGCGCTGCTCGTTGGTCGACTCGGCGCTGGCGAGGGCCTTGGCGGCGGCGTCCTTCGCCTCGGCGACGACCTTGTCGGCCTCGGCGCGCGCCTCGCGCAGCGCCGCCTCCGCCTCCGCCATCCGCTGCTCGGCGGCGCGGCTCAGCTCGGCGGAATGCCGGCGGGCCGTGTCCGACTCGTTCGCGGAGGAGGTACGCAGCTGCTCGGCGTGGTCGGTGGCCTCCTGGGCCTGGGTGGACGCGGCGTTCAGCAGCCGCTCGGCGTCCGTCCGGGCCCGGCGCAGGATCTGGTCGGCCTCGGCGCGGGCGGCCTCCGCGTCGCTCTGCAGCCGGTGCCGGGCCTCCGCGGTGACCCGCTCGGCCTCGGCGCGGGCGGCAGCGAGCGCCTGCTCGGCCTCGGCGCGCGACTCCTCGACCAGCCGGCGGGCCTGGGACTCGGAGCGGGCGCGCAGCTGCTCGGCCCACGCCACGTTCTCGTTGACGTGCGACTCGACGTTCTGCCGGCGCTCGGCCAGCTCCTGGTCGAGCTGCTGGCGGCGGGCGACGGCCTCGGCGTGCAGCTCGGCCTGGAGGCGGGCGGCCTGCTCGGCGTGCTCCTGGAGGATGCGCTGCGTCTGCGCGCGGGCCTGGCTCAGCTCGCGCTCGGCGTCCGCCCGCAGCTGGTCCGCCTGCATCTGGGCAGTGCGGAGCATCTGCTCGGCCTGGTAGCCGATGTCGGCCCCGTCATAGGCGGGACGGGTCATGAGGGTGCGGCGCGCCTCGTGCAGCTTGGCGCGCAGCACCTCGACCTGGTAGCCGAGGTCCTCGGCGTGCTGGATCGCCTTTTCCCGCTCGGTCTTCAGCCGCTCCATCTCGGCCTCGAACCGAGAGAGGTGGTCGACGTCAGCCGCCGGCTCTCGCTCCTGGCGTTCGTAGCCCCGCACTGCGCGGTCCCATCCGTCCCCTGGTCGCAAGCTTCTCCGATCGAGCTCCGTCCATCCGCCGAACGGGGCCCCCGGGGAATGGTGTCAGATCAACGGCGGAGCATGGGCTGCTGCCCCGTCGCTCGTCCCCCGAAACCCGGACCCCGGACTCGTGTCCCGCCGCTCAGGCGGGACCCGGTCGCCCTGGTGGAGCGGCGACCGCCCCAACCCTACCGGCCCATATGTACGGGAGTCAGTGCTCAGCCGACTCAACAGCCGCGGAAGTGACCAGTTCTGTCAGTACACCGTGGCAATCCTTGGGGTGCAGGAAGGTGATCCGCGACCCCATGGAACCGCGCCGTGGCTGCTCATACAGCACGCGTACGCCCTTGTCCTTGATGTCGGCGGCGTCCGCGTCGACATCCGCCGTTCCGAAGGCAATGTGATGTACGCCCTCGCCGTTCTTCGCCAGCCACTTCGCGACGGTGGAGTCCTCGCGGATGGGTTCGAGCAGCTGGAGGTAGGAGGCGCCGCCGTCGTCGGTGTTGTTGATCTTCAACATGGCCTCACGTACACCCTGTTCCTCGTTGACCTCGGTGTGGAACACGGAGAAGCCGTAGGTCGAGGTGTAGAACTCGACGGTCTTCTCGAGGTCGAAACAGGCGATCCCGATGTGGTCGATTCGCGTCAGCATGTTGTTAGTGCAGCGCTCCCGGAGTGGTTACGCAACGTGCGCGCGATCACACTGACGGCTTGATGACGGGGCGGACTACCGCTCAGTACATTCGAAGTAAACCCTCGTTCACTCCTCGGCTCCGGCCGGAAGGGGATCGCAGCTCATGTCTGGAACGAACAGCACGACCTCCGTCATCGTCGCGGGTGCCCGCACCCCGATGGGACGGCTGCTCGGCTCGCTGAAGTCCTTCTCCGGAGCCGACCTCGGTGGCTTCGCGATCAAGGCCGCCCTCGACCGTGCGGGGATCGGTGGCGACCAGGTGCAATACGTGATCATGGGCCAGGTGCTGCAGGCCGGGGCCGGGCAGATCCCGGCACGTCAGGCCGCGGTCAAGGCCGGCATCCCGATGAGCGTCCCGGCCTTGACGATCAACAAGGTGTGCCTGTCGGGCCTCGACGCGATCGCGCTCGCCGACCAGCTGATCCGTGCGGGTGAATTCGACGTGATCGTCGCGGGCGGCCAGGAGTCCATGACCAACGCTCCCCACCTGCTGCCGAAGTCCCGCGAGGGCTTCAAGTACGGCTCCGTCCAGATGCTCGACGCGATGGCCTACGACGGCCTGACCGACTCCTTCGAGGGCGTCGCCATGGGCGAGTCCACCGAGAAGCACAACACGCGCCTCGGCATCGGCCGCGAGGAGCAGGACGCGATCGCGGCCCTGTCCCACCAGCGCGCCGCCGCCGCCCAGAAGAACGGCGTCTACGAGGCGGAGATCACCCCGGTCGAGGTGCCGCAGCGCAAGGGCGAGCCGGTGGTCTTCAGCAAGGACGAAGGGATCCGCGGCGAGACGACGGTGGAGTCGCTCGCGAAGCTGCGCCCGGCGTTCAGCAAGGACGGCACCATCACGGCCGGCTCCTCCTCGCAGATCTCGGACGGTGCGGCGGCCGTGGTCGTCATGAGCAAGGCCAAGGCTCAGGAGCTGGGCCTGGAGTGGATCGCGGAGATCGGTGCGCACGGGAACGTGGCCGGTCCGGACAACTCCCTCCAGTCGCAGCCCTCGAACGCGATCATGCACGCCTTGAAGAAGGAGGGTCTGGAGGTCTCGGACCTGGACCTGATCGAGATCAACGAGGCGTTCGCCGCCGTCGCGGTGCAGTCAATGAAGGACCTTGGGGTTTCCACTGAAAAGGTGAACGTCAATGGTGGCGCCATTGCCCTGGGGCACCCGATCGGCATGTCCGGTGCCCGGCTCGTACTCCACCTGGCCCTGGAGCTGAAGCGGCGCGGCGGCGGTGTCGGCGCGGCTGCGCTGTGCGGTGGCGGCGGCCAGGGTGACGCGCTCATCGTGCGGGTACCCAAGGCCTGAGCACCCCGTACGCCGTACGTCATCTTGAACCTGAACGGAGCTGTGATGCAGGACGTCCCCTCGCTGGTCGCCCAGGCCAGGGAAGGCAGGCCGCGGGCCGTGGCCCGGCTGATCTCCCTGGTCGAGGGGGCGTCCCCGCAGCTCAGGGAGGTCATGGCCGCCCTGGCCCCGCTGACCGGCGGGGCGTACGTGGTGGGCCTGACCGGTTCGCCGGGGGTCGGCAAGTCGACGACCACCTCGGCGCTGGTGACGGCGTACCGCAAGCAGGGCAAGCGGGTCGGCGTCCTGGCCGTCGACCCCTCCTCGCCCTTCTCCGGCGGCGCGCTGCTGGGCGACCGCGTGCGGATGTCGGAGCACGCGTCGGACCCCGGTGTGTACATCCGCTCGATGGCCACCCGCGGCCATCTGGGCGGCCTCGCCTGGGCCGCCCCGCAGGCCATCCGGGTGCTGGACGCGGCGGGCTGCGAGGTGATCCTGGTGGAGACCGTCGGGGTCGGTCAGTCGGAGGTCGAGATCGCCTCCCAGGCCGACACCTCGGTCGTGCTGCTGGCACCCGGGATGGGTGACGGCATCCAGGCCGCGAAGGCGGGAATCCTGGAGATCGGCGACGTGTACGTCGTCAACAAGGCGGACCGCGACGGCGCGGACGCCACCGCCCGCGAGCTGAACCACATGCTCGGGCTCGGCGAGTCGAGAGCCCCTGGCGACTGGCGCCCGCCGATCGTGAAGACCGTCGCCGCCCGCAGCGAGGGCGTAGACGAGGTCGTGGAGGCGCTGGAGAAGCACCGGGCGTGGATGGAGGAGCACGGGGTGCTGACGGAACGCCGGCTGGCCCGCGCCTCCCGCGAGGTCGAGACGATCGCGGTGACGGCCCTGCGGGAGCGCATCGGCGACCTGCACGGCGACCGCCGCCTGGGCGCCCTGGCGGAGCGGATCGTGGCCGGCGACCTCGACCCCTACCGGGCAGCCGACGAACTGGTAGCGGGCCTGACGAACGGCTGACGGGCGCGTCGGGATGCCCGGTCGTGGGTTGACCGGCCGGCTGTCGAGTTGTGCCGGGGCGCTGGTGGTCGGGCTGGCAACCAGCCGCCGCGCCGTGCCTGGGAGCCGGTGGCGGGGGCTCTGACCGCTGGTTGACGGATCGTGTCCGGTGTCGGTCGTTGCCGTGACACGGGCCGTGTGCAGCCCGCCCTGGCCCCGCCGTCCTGACGTGGGCCGTGCGGCCTGCGCGGGGCCTGACGGCCAGTTGACGGATAGTGCCCGGCCGCGGCTCTTGGCGGCCCGTCCTTGGCCTCGCGGTCCTGACAGGCCCGCGAGGCCCTGGCGGGCCTGTTCATCGCTCTGGCCCTCGGCTCGCCCCATCTCTGATCGCAGGACCGGTCGACCCCGCCGGGCCTGCGCCTCCAGGGCCGGCGCCCCGGTCGACACGGAGGTCGGCGCCGATGGTTCGGCCGGTCCACGCCGGTGGGCCGCCGGCCAGGCATCTGCCCCTCAGGGCGCGCTCCGGGGTCTCCGGGGCGCCCGGTGGCACGGCGGGCACGGTTCGCGGCGACCGTCGTGGGTCTCCGCGGGCGTGCCCGGGGCGAGGGACTCTCGCCCGGGCGGGGCGGGGCGCCCGGTGGCACCCCGCCCCGCCGTGGCGCTACGGCTTGCCCCGCTGGCCCCGCAGATGCTCGGCGATCGGGCCCAGGGACTTGTGCAGGTGTTCCAGGTCGTCGGGGGGCAGCAGATCCATGAAGTGCCGCCGCACCGACGCCACGTGGTGGGGCGCGACCTTCTTCATCGTCTCCAGGCCGTGGTCCGTGAGGACGGCGAACAGCCCCCTGCGGTCGGACTCACAGTTCTCGCGGCGTACCAGGTCCGCGTTCTCCATACGAGTGATCTGGTGCGAGAGGCGGCTCTTGGACTGGAGGGTGGCGGCGGCGAGGTCGCTCATTCGCATCCGCATGTCCTCCGACTCCGAGAGATTCACCAGAATCTCGTAGTCGTTCATCGTCAGGCCGAACGGCTGGAGGTCCCTTTCGAGCTGGTACGTCAACAGCCTGTTGACCTCCAGGTGGGTGCGCCAAGCGCACTGCTCCGCATCGGTCAGCCAGCGCGTGGCCGTCTCGGTCTCCATGAGTGAAGTCTACCTAAAAGGTTGAAAGGCGAACTAGTGAGGGTGGTGTGACTGTGCGCACGCGTTCGACGTCACACTCCGCAGACTACCGCTCACAGCCCGAAGCGACGCTGGACGTCCCCCAGCTGTCCGGGAAGGCGCGGTGCCCCCGGTGCCCCCTGGTGACCGGGTACCCCGCCGCCACCCGGCACCCCGGGCTCGTGCGGGACCGCTCCTGTCGCCTGCTCGGCCATCAGTGTCTCCGAGGACTGGAGCAGGACTGTGCCCGCCCCGACGAACTCGAACTGGTGCTCCTCTCCGGAGGCCCCGCCCAGCCCTGTCATCGCACGTAGACCGCCCCATACGCCCGTCAGATACCCGTGGTCGTAGTGATGGCACGGCGACGGGCAGTCGGCCCAGCCGACCAGGGCCTGCGGGTCCACCCGGATCGGGGGTTCCATGAACACCACCGGACCGTTGGACGCGGCCACGAACTTTCCGGTTCCGATCAGCGTCAGGAAGCCCGGGATGATCGACTGCTTGAGGGACAGAGTTGGCTGAAAAGCGAGCAGGTTGCCCGAGCGAATGGTCAGATTGCCGTCGTCCAAGTCATACGAATTCACGTCGAAGGCCCGGTCAGCGAGGAGCATCTTGCCCGAGCCCTCCGCCACCACCCAGTCGCTCGCGTGCAGTGGCGAATGAAAGGACGTACGGACAATACGGTCGAGTCGTCCGTGCCCGATCCCGTTGAACTCGATGGAGCCGTAGTAGGCGATCATCTTGCCCTTCTGCAGGAACCACTGGCTCCCCTTGAGTTCCACGCAGAAGGTGTACTTGTTGACGTTGTCGTCGGCCGGCAGGGTCATCGGGTCGTGGACGACGGGGCCGGCGCCCGGGTAGGTGGTCACAGCTTCTCCTCCGACGCCTGGACGTAGACCACACCGCTGCCGCTCAGCTCCAGCTGGAACGCCTCGCCGGAGCCGCGCCCCACCATGTCGCGCCAGCCGAGCGCGGTGGAGAGCTTGTTGCGTACGTCGCCGTGGTGGGCCACGTACGCCTGGGGGTCGACGTGGACCGGGCGCTGCGGGGTGATCGGCACCTCGAAGACGCCGCCGTGCGCCATCACGGCGACCGCGCCGTGCCCCTTGAGCGTGGTGGTGAACAGGCCCTGGCCCGTGACCTGGCCGCGCACCAGGCCCATGACGCCGCCCTGGGAGCCCATGAACATCGTGCCCTGCTGGAGGGTGCCCTCGAAGGCGAGCAGGCGGTCCGCCTCGACATACAGGGTGTCGCCCGTGAGCTGGATCACCTGGATGTGGTGGCCGCCGTGCCCGAACAGCACCGTGCCGCTGCCCTCGACCGTCATCAGCGGCGTCGCCTCGTTCGCGATGCGGCGGCCGATCATCGACATGACCCCGCCCTGGCCGCCCTGGATGTTCGGGGTGAAGGAGACGTCGCCCTTGTAGGCGAGCATCGCGCCGCGCTGGCTGAAGAGCCGCTGCCCCGGCGCGACCGTCGCCTCGACGACCTTCGAGTTCAGTTCGTGGAAGGCCATGTCAGACGTCCCCCGCGATCGTTTTGCGCTCGCTGGGCTGGACGTACACCAGTCCGTCCCCCTCGAAGCGGATCTGGAAGGCCTCGCCGCCGCCCTCGCCGAAGAATGTGCGGAACGTCACGCCCGACTGGAACGACTGGCGCAGGTTCCCCTGGTGCGCCACATAGGCGCCGGGGTCGACGGTCAGCGGGTACTGGGCGCTCACCCGCAGCACCACCGCCGGACCGTCCGACATGATCGCCGCCTGGCCGTGGCCCTCGACGGTCGTGGTGAACAGGCCGTTGCCCTGGGAGGCGCCGCGCAGGCCGGTGAACGTCGTGCCGGTGCGCAGACCGGCGTCCGTCGCGAGCAGGTTGCTCGACTCGACGTACAGCTTGTCCCCCTGGAGGGTCACGAGGTTGATCTCGGTGGCCTGGTCCGCGAACCAGCACGTCCCATGCCCCTTCACCTCCATCACGGTCATCTGCTCGCCGGTGAGTCTGCGGGTCACCATTCCCCGGAGCCCCTCACCGCCGCCGGTGAGCTTCTTGAAGGCCATCTGCCCGTCGTACGCCACCATGGAGCCGTTCTTGGCCTTCACGGCGTCCCCGGTCATGTCGACGGCCAGCACCTTGCTGCCTTGAAGTCGGAACATCGCCACGTGGCGAAGGTAGCGGTCGGGCGGGTGGAGCGGACAGAGTCGCGCGGTGGATCCGAACCCTGACGCGTCCCTGAGAGGTCGGGCCCGGCGACGGCACTCCGCGGCAGCCGGGCGCCGACACCCCGCACCCCCGGTTCCGGATCCACCGGTTCCCGGATGTCACAATGGGCGGGCTTGTGCACACGTTCACAAAGCGACTGCGTCGTCAGCGAATCTCCCACCGAAGGTGACCCGTGGACATAAAGACCGCCACCGCACTCCGCCGGCTCCGCCTGGTCTCGGCCCCCGAGGCCGTCTCCTTCCTGCTGCTGCTCGTCTGCTCGGTGCTGAAGCGCACCACCGACTTCAATGCGGTGCCCGTCATGGGCGCGATCCACGGGATCCTGTTCATCCTGTACGTGATCTTCTGGGCGGACGCCTGGAACCGTGCCCGGTGGTCCGCCGGGACCGCCGCCGTCTACTTCGTCCTTTCCGTGCTGCCGACCGGCGGCTTCTTCGCCGAGCGCAAGTTGCGCCGCGAGGCCGAGAACGCCGTCATCGCCGCCCGCGCACGCAAGGAAGGGATCGTGAACGCGTGATCGTCGCCTTCTCCGTGACGCCCCTGGGCGTCGGCGAGGACGTGGGGGAGTACGTCGCCGACGCCGTCCGGGTGGTTCGGGAATCGGGTCTGCCGAACCGTACCGACGCCATGTTCACGTCGATCGAGGGCGAGTGGGACGAGGTGATGGACGTGGTGAAGCGCGCCGTCGCCGCGGTCAAGGAGCGGGCGCCACGGGTCTCCGTGGTGCTGAAGGCGGACATCCGCCCGGGCGTGACCGACGGCCTCACCTCGAAGGTGGAGACGGTGGAGCGGCATCTGTCCGGCAAGTAACGCCCCGCCCGCGAACGGAAAACCCCGGTCCCGAGGGCCGGGGTTTTTCCGTACCCGGGGTTTGAGCGTTCGCTCAAACCTGCTGTAGTGTCAGGCCAGTTGTTTGAGCGGTCGCTCAAACGGGGGCATCGACCTGGGGGATTCGGGATGGGGCTCTACGCAGAGGCGCACATACGCGCCGGCCTCGACGAGCTGTGGGACCGCACGCAGGACCCCGCCCTGCACCAGCGGTGGGACCTGCGGTTCACCGAGATCGACTGTCTGCCGCGCGCGGAGGGCGAGCCGCAGCGCTTCCGGTACGCGATGCGTGTGCTGCCCTTCCTGAAGATCTCCGGGACCGGCGTGTCGGCGGGGGAGAGGACGCGACCGGACGGCACACGCAGCTCCGCGCTGCGGTTCTCCTCACCGCATCCGCTGTCGCTGATCGCCGAGGGCAGCGGCTACTGGCGCTACGTGCCCGACGGCGACGGCGTGCGCTTCCTGACCGGGTACGACTACCGGCCGCGCTGGGGCGCCTTCGGCTCCCTCGCCGACCGGCTGGTCCTGCGGCCGCTCATGGGCTGGGCGACCGCCTGGTCCTTCGACCGCCTCCGCCTGTGGCTGGAGCGGGGGATCACCCCGGAGCGCGCCCTGGCGAACTGGCTGCTGGAACTGGCCGTCCGCGCCCTGGTCCTCACCGTCTCCTGTACCGGCCTCGGCCTGGACCCGTTCCTGCGCCTGTTCGGCCCGTTCGCCGCGACGATGGCGTATCTGTACCCGCTGCTGCTGGCCGGCGCCATCTGCGTCGCCCTGTTCAAGTCGCCCCTGTCCCGCACCCCGGCCGCCCGCCGGTGTCTGCGCACCCCGCCCACGCGGGTGACCGCGCCGCGGCTGCTCGCCACCCTGGAGCACCCGTCATGACCTCGATCTTCCGTACGGTGATGGGCGCGGACTTCGAGCAGCTGCACCCGGAGCTGCGGCGCCGCTTCTCCGTGGGGCTCGCGAGTGGCGAGGCCTGCACCGGACACGGGGTGATGGACCGCGTCTGGCACGGCAGGGGGTTCGTCAAGCCGTTCCTCGCTCTCGGCGCGACCCGTCACATCCTCGTCCCGCGTCAGGGACGGAACGTCCCCTTCACCATCGAGAACGTGCCCTACACCGACACCTTCGGCCGCGAGACGGTGACGTTCGTGCGCACCTTCCGGCTTCCCGGGCGCGCTCGCCGCTTCGACGCGCAGATGGTCCTGAGCCCCCGGGGCGACCGGGTCCTGGACTACCTGGGCACGCACCAGCATCTGGCGAGCGATCTGTACTTCCGCGCGGAGCCGGACGGGTCGCTGCTCATCCGCTCCGGCGAACACCGTTTCCGGGAGGGGCCGGTGGATGTGCGGGTGCCGGAGCTCATCGGCGCCGAGGCGGAGGTGCGGGAGTCGTTCGACGAGTCGGCGGGACGCTTCCGGATCAGGGTGCGCGTGGTGAACCGGTACTTCGGGCCGCTGTTCGGCTACGAGGGGTCCTTCACCACGACCTACGCGGACGCGCGGGAGCACGGGGTGCGCCCCGGGCTGCGGCCGGTGCGCGAGGAGGTGCGGGCGTGAGCGAGGCGACCAGGGTGAAGCTGCTGGAGGGGGCGCTGCGAACCCTCACCGAGCAGGGGATTGCCAAGACGTCGGCCCGGACGATCGCGGCGACCGCCGGGGTCAATCAGGCACTCGTCTTCTACCACTTCGGTTCGGTGGACGAGTTGCTCGCGGCGGCCTGCCGGTACGGGACGGAGCAGCGGGTGGCCCGCTACCGGGACCGGTTGGACGCGATCGGCACCCTCGGGGAACTGCTCGCGTTCGGGCGCGAGATGCACGAGGAGGAGAAGGCGGCGGGGCATGTCGCGGTGCTCGGCCAGCTGCTGGCCGGCGCGCAGACCCACCCCCGGCTCGCCCCGGCCACGGCGGCGGGGCTCGAACTGTGGATCACCGAGATCGAACGGGTGCTGGCCCGGGTGCTGGCCACGACGCCGCTCGGGGAGTTCGCCGACGCCGGCGGACTCGCGCGCGCGGTGTCGGCTTCCTTCGTCGGGATCGAACTCTACGAGGGAGTGGACGCCCCGGGGGCGGGCGCGGCACTGGCCGCCCTGGACCAGCTGGCGTCCCTGGTGGCGGCACTCGACGACCTGGGCCCGGTGGCGCAGCGAGCGGTGCGGCACGCATTGCGCCGGGCGTCGCGTCCCTAACGGCGGTGCTCCGCGGGTCACTCCCGGCGCGCGACGGAGCCGGCCGGACGCCACCGGGATCCTGCCCGGCCCGGCGGGCGCCCGGGGACCGGCGGCCATGGTGCCAAGCGGTCTCCTGCCGCTCACTTCTCCGCTTCGACGTACTCCTTGAAGTGCTCCAGGTCACTGCGGACGAGCCGCTCGATCGCAGTGGCCTGGGCGAAGCCCTTGGGCCCGCCGAACGTCTCATGGACGGTGGCGGGGTCGTATTCGATCCGTATCTGGACCCGGGTGCGGTCCCCTTCGATCGGCTGCAACGAGAAGGAGCCTGCCAGTTCGGGACCGTCCGTGGTGTGCCACTCCATCACGCGTTCCCCGCCGCGGTCGGAGACCTCGGCCTCGAACTCCCGGGACCGGCCGCCCGCCTCGACGTCCAGATGCGCCCGGCCACCCGCCTCCGACCGGGCGTCGCGCACTCCGCCCACGAAGCGCGGATAGTTCTCCACCCGGTGGATGGTGTTCCAGGCCTTGTCGATCGGGACTCCGACGTCGACGTGTTCTTCGAGGGTGCTCATGGCCTACCTCCAGGTTCCCGCTCGTGGCGCTTGGCCTTCCGCTTCCAGTGTGCGCCCGGGCGGCCGGCCGACCGAAAAGCGAGACAGGGCTGACCAGCATATGACCGGCGGGTAAGGTCGATGCCGTGCCGAAGCCCCTCAGCCTCTCCTTCGATCCCATCGCCCGCGCCGACGAGCACTGGCAGCAGCGGTGGGGGAACGTGCCGTCCATGACCGCGATCACCTCGATCATGCGGGCGCAGCAGATCCTGCTGGCCGAGGTCGACGCGGTCGTCAAACCGTACGGACTGACCTTCGCGCGGTACGAGGCGCTGGTGCTGCTCACCTTCTCCAAGGCGGGCGAACTGCCCATGTCGAAGATCGGCGAGCGCCTGATGGTGCACCCGACCTCGGTCACCAACACCGTCGACCGCCTGGTGAAGTCCGGTCTCGTCGCCAAGCGGCCCAATCCCAACGACGGCCGCGGCACCCTCGCCTCCATCACCGACAAGGGCCGTGAGGTGTGCGACGCGGCCACCCGCGACCTGATGGCGATGGACTTCGGGCTCGGCGCGTACGACGCGGAGGAGTGCGGCGAGATCTTCGCGATGCTGCGCCCCCTGCGCGTCGCCGCGGGCGACTTCAAAGCCGACTGACAGGCTCGGGTACCGGCCCGGGGGTGCCCGAAGATCGCCCCAAACCGGCGGTTACCCTCGTCCCCATGAAAAAGAGCGTGCTGACTCGCTACCGCGTGATGGCCTACGTCACCGGCGTGCTGCTGGTCCTGCTGACCCTCGGTGTGATCGCCAAGTACGTGCTGGACGTGAACGGCGCCGCGGACTTCACCCGCGTCGTCGGCATCGCGCACGGCTGGCTGTACGTGGTGTACCTGGTCTTCGCCTTCGACCTGGGCTCCAAGGCGAAGTGGCCGGTCGGCAAGCAGCTGTGGGTCCTGCTGGCGGGAACCATCCCGACGGCCGCGTTCTTCGTCGAGCGCAAGGTCAGCCACGAGCTCGAGGCGAAGCTCGCGGACGGGACGCCGGCGGTCGCCAAGGCCTGAGGCCCGGCCGCCGCCACCGCCGTACGACGGCTCCGTGCGGCGGTTTTCGGTCCGCGTTCATCGGCTTCTCATCAGCACGCCCGCTTGAGCGGTCGACATTTACTTGGACGTCCTAGTAAATTCGACGGTATGGACGCAGACGCCATCGACGAGGGCCGCCGACGCTGGCAGGCCCGCTACGACGCCGCACGCAAGCGCGAGGCGGACTTCACCACGCTCTCCGGCGATCCCGTCGAGCCGGTGTACGGTCCGCGGCCCCAGGACACGTACGAGGGTTTCGAGCGGATCGGCTGGCCCGGTGAGTATCCGTTCACCCGCGGCCTGTACCCGACCGGCTACCGGGGACGGACGTGGACGATCCGGCAGTTCGCCGGCTTCGGCAACGCCGAGCAGACGAACGAGCGCTACAAGATGATCCTTGAGGCCGGCGGCGGGGGCCTGAGCGTGGCCTTCGACATGCCGACCCTCATGGGCCGCGACTCCGACGACCCCCGTTCCATGGGCGAGGTCGGGCACTGCGGGGTGGCGATCGACTCGGCGGCGGACATGGAGGTCCTGTTCAAGGACATTCCGCTCGGCGACGTCACGACCTCGATGACGATCAGCGGTCCGGCCGTCCCGGTCTTCTGCATGTACCTGGTCGCCGCCGAGCGGCAGGGCGTGGATCCCGCCGTGCTCAACGGCACGCTGCAGACCGACATCTTCAAGGAGTACATCGCCCAGAAGGAGTGGCTCTTCCAGCCCGAGCCGCATCTGCGCCTCATCGGCGACCTGATGGAGCACTGCGCCGCCGGCATCCCCGCCTACAAGCCGCTGTCCGTCTCCGGGTACCACATCCGGGAGGCCGGAGCGACGGCCGCGCAGGAGCTCGCGTACACGCTGGCGGACGGTTTTGGGTACGTGGAACTGGGACTCAGCCGCGGCCTGGACGTGAACGTGTTCGCCCCCGGCCTGTCCTTCTTCTTCGACGCGCACGTCGACTTCTTCGAGGAGATCGCCAAGTTCCGGGCGGCGCGCCGGATCTGGGCGCGGTGGATGCGCGACGTGTACGGGGCGACCAGTGAGAAGGCCCAGTGGCTGCGCTTCCACACGCAGACCGCCGGTGTCTCGCTGACCGCGCAGCAGCCGTACAACAACGTGGTGCGGACGGCGGTGGAGGCGCTCGCGGCCGTGCTGGGCGGGACGAACTCGCTGCACACCAACGCCCTGGACGAGACCCTGGCGCTGCCCAGCCAGCAGGCCGCGGAGATCGCGCTGCGCACGCAGCAGGTGCTGATGGAGGAGACCGGCGTCGCCAACGTCGCCGATCCGCTGGGCGGTTCCTGGTACGTCGAGCAGCTGACGGACCGGATCGAGGCGGACGCAGAGAAGATCTTCGACCAGATCAGGGAGCGGGGTCTGCGGGCGCATCCCGACGGTCGGCACCCCATCGGGCCGGTGACCTCCGGGATACTGCGGGGCATCGAGGACGGCTGGTTCACGGGCGAGATCGCGGAGTCCGCGTTCCGCTACCAGCAGTCGCTGGAGAAGGGCGAGAAGAGGGTGGTGGGCGTGAACGTCCACACCGGCTCGGTCACCGGCGATCTGGAGATCCTGCGGGTCAGCCACGAGGTGGAGCGCGAGCAGGTCCGGGTCCTGCGCGAGCGCAAGGCCGGGCGGGACGAGACCGCGGTGCGTACCGCGCTCGACGGCATGCTGGCCGCCGCGCGGTCCGGGGCCAACATGATCGAGCCGATGCTGGACGCCATCCGGGCTGAGGCCACGCTCGGGGAGATCTGCGGGGCGCTACGGGACGAGTGGGGCACGTACACCGAGCCCGTGCAGTTCTGAGGGCCGGATGCGAAAGGGCCGGCGGGAACCAGGTTCCCGCCGGCCCGTTTGTGTGGCCGACCGCCGACGTTCTTAGAACTCCTGCACGAAGTACGGCTGTACCGTCATCCAGCCGTTGCCGCGGGCGCCGTAGCGGGTGCCGTTGTCGCTCTGGGCCAGGGTGTACCAGGAGTCGACGTAGTCCGGGTCGTCCGTCCACCAGTCGTTCGGCATGGCGTCCAGGACCGCGTTCACCAGCGGGATGTAGGTGCCCTGATCGGTGATGGTGAGTAGCGCCGTGGCGATCGCCTTGGCGAGGTCGCGGTAGTTGGTGCTGCCGTCGTCCTCCATCATCACGGCGTCGGCGAGGTTGTACTTGTAGTTCGACCAGTTCACCAGGATCTGGTTGGGGTAGTACGTGGTGTTGTCGTTGTCCAGGTACGGCATGTCGACGGGGTCGACCCGGGCCGTGCCGTCCTGGCCGAAGCCGGTGACGAGGGTGTAGATCTCGGCGTCGCCCTTGAACCAGGGCTCCTCGTCGTCCGCGAGCCGGACCGAGGTGATGCGGGTGGTCCAGAAGCCCCCGGTGGCCGTCTGGGCCCGCGGACCGGCCGTGCGGGCCTGCTGCGGGGCGGACGCGGCGGAGGCCACGCCATAGCGGGCGAGTTCCTCGTTCAGGACGCCCAGACCGGCGGACAGCGCCTTGGCGCCGTCGATGTCCACGACGTACACCGGGTGCGAGGGCGCCTTGCGGGCGTCGATCGTGTGGGCCCGGCCCCGGCTGTCGTAGGCGGTGACGGTGGCGGCGTCGTCGTCCGCGGTGGCGGCGGCCACCCAGGGCGTGACCCCGGCGGCCAGCGCCGCGCGCATGGAGCTGTCCCCGAGCCGTAGCCGGAGCAGCGAACCGACTCCGGAGTGCAGGCCCTTGGCGGCGGCGATGCGGCGGTCGGCCGCGGCGAGGGTGGACCTGAGGCTGCCGGCTGCCTTGCCGGCGAGGGGGGTGACGGCCACCTCGTCGGACGTGAGCGCCGCGCTCCGGACGCGGGCGCGCCAGGCGGAGTCGGTGAGCGAGCCGGCTATCGCCTGTGCGGCGTGGTCCTCGGCCGCGACGACGACGGAGGCGGGGGCGGGGGCCTTCGGGGCGGCCGTCGCGGGCAGGGCGCTCAGGGTCTGGCCGGCGCAGAGCGCGACCAGGGACGCAGCGATGGCAGCGAGGCCGTGTCGGCGGGGGAGACTGGGTCTCACGTGGATCGATCCTCCTGGGGAGAGTGGTCGATGTCTCACTGACGGATGGAGCCGTGTCTCACTGTTCAGTTGGAGCCGTGACAGCGGATCTATGCGGGTAGATTCGCCGCGGACAAGCATGACGATGACATGACAGCCAGGCAAGAGGTGGGCGCCGCAAGATGGTGAACATCCGGGGTTGCAGGCCGGAAGAATTCCCTCGGCGTAGGCCTTACCGCCGGTAATCCTGCGGCGTGCCGTCAATCGGCGTCCGTCGCCAGCCCGCCGAGCAGCACCGAGGTGAAGCGCGACGCCCAGTCGGCGTCGATGGGTTCGCAGGAGACGAGCGTGCGGTGCACGACAGCGCCCGCGATCATGTCGAAGATCAGGTCGACCTGCGGGGCGGGATCGCCGTCGTCGGCGGGGATCTCACCACGGCTCTGGGCCCGTCGGCGGCCCTCGATCACCAGCCGCTTCTGCCGGTCGACGATCGCCTCCCGGATCCGCTGCCGCAGCGCCTCGTCGTGGGTGGCCTCGGCGACGACCGCCATCAGCGCGGTCTTGGTCGCCGGCTGCTCGAGGAGGGCGGCGAACTGGAGGACGACCCCCTCCACGTCCGCCTGCAGACTGCCGCGGTCGGGGAGTTCCAGCTCGTCGAAGAGCTCCGCCACCGCGTCCACCACGAGTTCCTTCTTGCCCGCCCAGCGGCGGTACAGGGTCGTCTTCGCGACCCCCGCCCGGGTCGCCACGTCCCCCAGAGTCAGCTTCGACCAGCCCAGTTCGACCAGCGCCTGTCGGGTCGCCCGGAGGATCGCGGCGTCCGCGGCGGCGTTGCGCGGGCGTCCGGTGCGGGCGGCGGAGGTGCTGCTTTGCATGCCTGTGACCATATCCGGCCGGGTCCACCGCCATTTCCGGACGTCATGTGAAGTGGTGAGGGAGATCACCGGTGGAGTGACCCCGGGAACCCCCGGGGGCAGTTACGCTACGGCTCGTAGCGAAAGCGTGTGCGTCCCGATGTGACGCGTGCGCGCGAGCGACGACCACCGGCGCCGAGTGGGGACCCGGCGCAGAGCATCACAGGACCGACGTCAACACCGGACCGGCACCGCCGGGCACAGCTTTTCACAGGGCTTTTCACAGCGGCGTTTCGAAGGGGGGAGGATGTACTCATGCAGCCACGGAACATGTCCATGAGCGGAGTCGTCGACCTCGCCGCGGTGAAAGCAGCCCAGGATGCCAAGGCGAAGGCGGAGCAGGCGCGCGCCGAAGCGGCCCGGCAGGGCGGGGGAGGGGCGGTCTCCCCGGCCGACCTCGTCATCGACGTCGATGAGGCGGGGTTCGAGCGCGACGTCCTGCAACGGTCCACCGAGGTCCCGGTCGTCATCGACTTCTGGGCCGAGTGGTGTCAGCCCTGCAAGCAGCTGAGCCCGGTCCTGGAGCGGCTGGCCCATGAGTACAGCGGCCGGTTCGTGCTCGCCAAGATCGATGTCGACGCCAACCAGATGCTGATGCAGCAGTTCGGCATCCAGGGGATCCCGGCCGTCTTCGCCGTAGTCGCCGGGCAGGCGCTGCCCCTCTTCCAGGGTGCCGCCCCCGAGCAGCAGATCCGCGCGACCCTGGACCAGCTCGTCCAGGTCGCCGAGGAGCGCTTCGGACTGACCGGCCTGACGGTCGACCCCGATGCCGAGCCGGGCGGCGCCGAGGCGCCCGCTCAAGCCCCCGCAGGGCCCTACGACGCGTTGCTCGAGGCGGCCGTACAGGCCTTGGACGCGGGCGACTTGGGCGGGGCGGTCCAGGCCTACAGGAACGTGCTGAGCGACGACCCGGGCAACACCGAGGCCAAGCTGGGCCTCGCGCAGGCCGAGTTGCTGCAGCGGGTGCAGGACCTCGACCCGCAGCAGGTGCGCAAGAACGCCGCGGAGAAGCCGGGTGACGTGGCGGCACAGATCGCCGCGTCGGACCTGGATCTGGTGGGCGGTCATGTGGAGGACGCGTTCGGGCGGCTCGTCGAGACGGTGCAGCGCACGGCCGGGGAGGACCGGGACACCGCACGGCTGCGGCTGCTGGAACTCTTCGAGGTGGTCGGCGCCGAGGACCCGCGTGTGACCGCGGCGCGCAGGGCGCTCGCGCGGGCGCTGTTCTGACCAGTCGCTAAACGGACGGGCATGTGATGCCCGAGTGAAAGATTCGCCGACGGAGGCACACAGCGGCCGTGCTTTACCAAATCTTGGTAATCGCGGCCGCTGTTACTTGGAGTAAGTCGAGGCCCTGGTTCTGTCGGCTTCTGTCCCTTCTTCAACCGTTTCGTCATCTCCCTTTGGGCCACGAAGAGTTGCGGTTTGATGCCACCGCGTCGCGGCGCGGTTATCCGGCCGTTACTAGCCAGTAACGAACCCCCTTGCGGGGGCGGCGAGAATGCACCACGATCGGCGACGCTCGGTCCATCGCCGTACCCGCCTGCCAGCCGGGTCAACGGGTTTTCGGTGGGTCCCCACCGGGCAGGGGCCGGCGGCAGTGGCGTCGGGTCCTGGACAGGGGGGTCTCCGCTGTTGCGGAGCCTGTCCGGCAGGTTGTGCGTGATGCGTGTCAGGCGCGACCAGTGGTTGTCGCTCGGGGGTGATCGCCGGTGATTCGGGCGCAGTTCGCGCCTCCGAGTGCGGGCGCTCTCCTTCCCGAGGACGTAGCACTTCTCCCATCCCTGCCCGGCTGAGCCGCCGACCGGTAGCGAGCTGGGGTCAGGAGATGTACGTCCGAGAAGGAGGAAACATGGAGTCCCAAGTGCGTGGCGGGACCAGATGGAAGCGGTTCGCTGTGGTCATGGTGCCCAGCGTCGCCGCGACAGCAGCGATAGGCGTGGCCCTCGCGCAGGGCGCACTCGCCGCCTCGTTCAGCGTTTCGGGGCAGGAGTTCAAGGTGAGTGCCGGCCAGCTGGTCGGCACCGGCTTCACGCAGTACGGCGCGGTCGACTCGGGCAAGAGCCTCGACGGCAGCACGGACCAGGCGCACCCGGTGGCGGTCTCGGCGTTCGACCACGCCAGCATCACCAACATGTGCCAGTCCGTGGTCACCCCGATCCCGTTCCTGGGCAAGTCGGTCACTCTCAAGCTGACTGCGGGTGACAAGGGCACGGACGTCGAGGCGGACCAGCTCTTCATCGACGTCGCGAACCTCGACTCAGACCAGGCGGTCTTCAAGGGGATCGACATCGGCGTCGCGGCCGGTAGCGTCACCAAGGGCCCGAAGCCCAAGGCCGACGAGATCCAGCAGAAGAAGACCAACCCCTTCGGGTTCGCTCAGCAGGCTGACTCGGCCACGCTGACCGGCGTGAAGCAGACGGCGTGGGCGACCACCGCCGGCACCTTCAAGCTCGCGAACCTGCACATGGGTCTGCAGTGGGGCAGCGGCCAGGGCGTCGAGTGCTACTAAGCACTCGCTGACGGGCGGGGGAGCCACTGGCCTTCCCCGCCCGTTCCCTCTCCACCCCCACCTTCACTACTTGCACATCACTGCCGCACAACCCCCTCACCTCAGCAATACCGCTCCAGGGAGCTATTCGATGAACGCCGAGTCGCCCGCGCAGAACGAGCACTATCTCCGCGTCTACCGGCGGCGCTTCCGCGACTGGCGGGGCAACCGCCCATTCTGGGCCGGACTCTTCGTCCTGCTCAGCGGCTTTCCGATCATGTACTTCCCGTATGCGCACCTCAAGATCGGTCAGCTCACGGTGGCGATGGCGACCACTGCCGGAGCCGGGTCCCTGATCATCGGCGTGCTCCTCATCGTCCTGGGCCTGACCCTGTGGTTCCAGCAGCACGTACGGGTCTTCGCGGGTGTCGCGGCGATCCTGCTGGCCCTGGTGTCCCTCCCTGTCTCCAACTTCGGTGGCTTTTTGGTCGGCTTCCTCTTCGCCTTGATCGGCGGTGCCATGGCCGTGTCGTGGGCCCCGGGCGTACCGAAGCCGCAGGTGCAGGAGGCCGGAAAGGCTGAGGAGGACAGCCCGTTCGAGGCTGCGGACGGGGTGAGCGCGCAGGACGACCTGTCAGGAACGACCCCGCTCAACGGGACGAACGGGAGGCACAGTGCCGGCTGACGAGGTGACCCACGGGACGGACGTGGACGCGTCCCGTGTGAGAACCGGGCCGCGCCACGCGGCACCCAAGAAGCCGCTGTTCACCAGGTTCCACATGCCGGCGGGCAAGGCGATAGCCATGGCCGCGATGCCGACCGCCGTCTTCATGGGAGTCGGGCTCAACGCCACGTTCGCCCGTGCCGACGACCACCCGGCCAAGAGCATGTCGGTCGACGAGTACCAGAAGTGCGTGGAGGCGGTGGACGGCTCCAAGGACTCCTCGCCGTCGCCGTCGGCCTCCGCGAGTGCGTCCGAGTCGGCCGGCACGGCTCAGCCGACGCCCTCGGCCTCGCCGGGCAAGACGGACAGCTCGCCGGGCAAGACCTCTTCGTCGGATTCAGGTTCCGACGACAAGGGCACGCCGAAGCCGTCCGCCTCCTCGACGGGCACGTCCGGCAAACCGTCGGGCGGCGGCACGCCGACGCCGACTCCCTCGGCGTCCCAGGGTGGCGGCCTGCTGGGGACCCTCGGAGACGCGATCGGAGGTGTCCTCACGGGCGGTTCGAGTACGTCCACGAGCGCCACCCCCACGCCCTCCGCGTCCTCGACGAAGGAGACGGCGAAGGACACGGCGTCCACCACCGTCAAGGACACGACCAAGCAGCTCACCGACACGGTCAACAAGACCGTGAAGGACACCACCGACACGGCGACGAAGACGGTCTCCGAGGCCACCAAGGCGGCCGGTGACGCCGTGAAGTCGGTCGAGTCCGCCGTCCCGAGCGTCTCCGCGAGCCCGAGCGTGCCGGACGACTGCGTCGCAGCCACCGACGACGCGGGCGGCGTGGAGAAGATCGTGGCTCTGCCCGACGCCCCCTGGCACCTTCAGGCCAGCTCGCTCACGCTCAGGGGCGCGGACTACCAGGGCGTCGTCAAGGTGCGCACCGCCAACGGCACCGTGAAGAAGGTCCTGAAGTACGTGATCTCCGATGGCACCGACATCGGCGATCTGCACCAGCTCGTCGACGGCGACAACGGCAAGACGTACCACGTCCAGGCAGGCAAGGGCACGACGTCCACCATCCGTGACGGCAAGACGGTGATGTACACCGAGAGCATTTCGGGCAATCTGCTCGGTCTGATCCCGATCACCTTCAGCCCGGACAGCCCGCCGCCGCTGAACATCCCCTTCATCTACTTCACGAACGTGAAGGTCACCCAGGCCGGGCAGTTCGGCGGGACGCTGACGGTGCCCGGCATGCAGCAGTACGTCACCGGTGGAAGCTGACCACCCTCGAGACCATTCGGGAGCCGCACAAAGAGCAGTGGCCCGGTCCCCCGCGGGGGACCGGGCGTCACGGTGATACTCCCTCACACGACACCACCGGGCAGAGCCGGC
>NZ_JBSFJX010000019.1:0-106415 GCF_053598275.1 Streptomyces sp. NPDC001156
CGGAGACCGAGTCGGTCGTCGGCTGGGCCATAGACGCGGTGCGCGCGATGGACGTCGTCGAGCCGCTGATCGTGGACCTGTGCACCGGCTCGGGACCCGGCCGTCACTGGACCGGGGGCAGCCCCACAAGGCCGTTCCGTGCCCCCGGACAGCCCTTTCGCGCGTGCCCCGGAGGAGGCGCGCGCCCGGAGGCGGGTTGGCTCACCCGGTGGCGCGAACCGAGACACTCACCACTCTTGTATGTGACACCGATGTGACGGGCGCATGAAACGGTTTGCCGAACATGCGTAGGGTGCAGACAACTCGACAGAAGCAGTACACCGATGGACCATCGGACGGCGGCGACCCGCCCGCCGGGCAGCCCAACGGACCGACGAGCGAGGGAGGCAGCCGGAGCGATGGGCGACCACAAAGAACAGCCCCTTCGAGTGGGCACGGCCGTGCGGCGACGGCGCCGGGCGCTGGAGCTCACCCTTGCCGTGGTGGCCGAGCGCAGCGGGCTGTCGGTTCCCTTCCTGAGCCAGGTGGAGAACGAGCGGGCACGCCCCAGCCGGCCATCCTTGGAGCGGATCGCCGACGCCCTCGGCACCACCGCCGTGGAACTGCTCGCCGCGGCCGACCCGGCGTGCAGCGTGGACGTTCTGCGTGCCGATGACGAGGAGCTCGCGCCGGAACGGCCGCGGGTACGCCCCCTGGTCCGCGGCCACCACCAGTTGCATGCGATGGAGTTCATCGGCGATCACGACGAGGGCCGCGAATTCCAGCACCGCAACGACGAGTTGATGTACGTGGTCGACGGCGCCGTCGAGATCGAGGCGGAGGGCCGGGCGCACCGGCTCGGGCGCGGCGACGCCCTGTATCTGAGCGGGGGAGTGCGCCACCGCTGGCGGGCGACCGTGCCGGAGACCCGGGTGATAGTGGTCGCGGTCGCGGACCATATCGAGGCGGTCGAGAACCCTCCGGGCCGGCGGTGATCCCCCCGGGGCGGCGTGGACGCGGTCTGCCCGCCGACCCGGCGGCGCTCCCGGCCGACCCGTCCGGAGGACAGCCGTCCGGGTGCCGCGGAATACTGGCCGGTATGTCCGACGACGGCCCCGGCACCCCCGGAGAAGAAGTCACCTCCCGACCGTCGGCCGGCCGCGGGAGGCGGCGGCCGTGATGCGTGTCGTCTCGCTCGTGCCCTCGCTGACCGAGGCCCTCGCGGCCTCTGTGCCGGGCGCTCTGGCCGGTGCGACCGACTGGTGCACCCACCCCGCCGGCCTCGACGTCGTCCGGGTCGGCGGCACCAAGAACCCGAAGGTCGAGCGGATCGTCGGGCTCGCCCCCGACCTCGTGCTCGCCAACGAGGAGGAGAACCGCGAACCCGACCTCGCCGCGCTGCGCGAGGCCGGCCTCGAGGTCCTGGTCACCGAGGTGCGGACGGTCCCGCAGGCCTTCGACGAGCTGGAGCGGGCGATGACCGCGTGCGGAGCCCCCGGCCGGCCGCAGTGGCTCGATGAGGCCGAGGCCGCGTGGTCCCGGCTGCCGGTGCCGGGGGCCCGTACGACCGCCGTCGTCCCCGTCTGGCGGCGGCCCTGGATGGTGCTGGGCCGGGACACCTTCGCCGGGGACGTCCTGGCCAGGCTCGGCGTCGACAACCTGTACGCGACGCATTCGGAGCGCTATCCGCGGATCGCCCTTGAGGAGCTGCGGGAGGCGGCACCCGGGCTCGTGGTGCTGCCCGACGAGCCGTACCGCTTCACCGCCGCCGACGGCCCCGAGGCCTTCGAGGGGACACCGTGCGCGCTGGTCAGCGGGCGTCACCTCACCTGGTACGGGCCCTCGCTGACCGACGCGCCCCAGGTCATCGCCGAGGCGCTGCGAGCAGCTCGCCGTTGACGACACCCTGGCCCGTACCGGCGGCGGCGAAGCACCACGCGGCGAGAAGCACGGCGTACAGGCCGATCGCGAGCCCGTCGAAGGCGGCGAGCCCGGTGCGCAGGGCGAGCGCCTCGGCCCCCGTGACACAGGTGCCGACCGGGAAGGTGAACGCCCACCAGGTCATCGTGAAGCCCATGCCCCGCCGCCGGGCGCGCACCACCAGCGCGGTGGCGAGCCCCAGCCACAGCAGGGCGAAGCCCAGCACCGGTACCCCGTAGAGCACGGCGAGGACGCCGAGTCCCCGGGCGTAGGGGGCCGGCACGACACCCGTCGCCGCGTGCGCGGCCGCGGCGACCGCGGTGGTGGACTGGCCCAGCGGGCCGAGGACCAGGAACAGGGCCGGGGGCAGCGGCAGCGGCAGCGGGCCCGCGGTGAAGAGCCGGGCGACCACCAGCGGCAGCATCGTGAGCGTGGCGAGCAGACTGGCCCCGAACAGCGCGAACGACGCCAGCAGGAGCGTCTCCCGGGGCTGACCCGCGGGCAGGTGCGGGACGAGCAGCGGCCCCTGGGCCGCAGAGACCATGGGCGCGACCAGGGGCAGCAGCCAGACCGGAGTCGCCTGGCCCGGCTCGATCCGGTGCCGGACGATCATCAGGTACGGCACGGTGACGGCGACGACCAGGCCGGAGACGGTGCCGGCGGTGAACAGGACGGCGTCCAGGGCGAGGGCCGGGCCCGACCCGATCCAGTCCCGGCCGACCACCATGGCGCCCCCGCCGACGGCGAGCAGCGCCATGGCGAGGCAGCCGTAGAAGGGAGCCGTGCCGGGGTCGTCGAGATGGGCGCGCGCCTGGTCGCGGTGGTGGATCCAGTGCACGGCCCGGGCGCACAGGAGGGCCACGAGCAGGACGAGCGAAAGGGCCCAGACGCCCGCGCAGACGGTCCGCAGCGCGGGTATCCGTGCGGCACCGGGCAGACCGGCCCCGGCCGTCGCAAGGATCGCGGTGCCCATCACGGCGGCGTACCAGTTCGGGCCGAGGTGCCGGACGGCGGGGGCGCGCCGTCGGGGGACGGCGAGAGCAAGGGGCTGGGCTGCGGTGACCATGGGTCCACGATTGCGCCGCGACGGCCGCCTCACCAGGGAGCGTGTCCCTATGACGACATAAGCTGGGTTTATGGGTGAGGAACTCGGGCATGCGGCGGCCGGTCTGGCGCACAGGGTGCCGGACCTGGGCGCGCTGGAGCTGCTGCTCGCCGTCGCCCGGCTCGGCAGTCTGGGCCGCGCCGCCCGGGAGCTGGGGATCACCCAGCCCGCGGCCAGCAGCCGGATCCGGTCGATGGAGCGGCAGCTGGGTGTGGCACTGGTGGACCGTTCGCCGCGGGGCTCGCAACTCACCGGCGCGGGGGCGCTGGTCACCGACTGGGCCCGGCGGATCGTGGAGGCGGCGGAGGCCTTCGACGCGGGGGCGCAGGCCCTGCGGGGCCGTCGGGACTCCCGGCTGCGCGTGGCCGCGAGCATGACCATCGCGGAGTACCTGCTGCCCGGCTGGCTGATCGCGCTGCGCGCCCAGCGGCCGGACACGGCTGTGTCCCTGCTGGCCGGGAACTCGGCGGCGGTCGCGGAACGCCTGCTCGCGAACGAGGCCGACCTCGGCTTCGTGGAGGGACTGGACGTGCCGGCGGGACTGGACGCGGCGGTCGTCGCCCATGACCGCCTGATCGTGGTGACCGCGCCCGGGCACCCGTGGGCGCGCCGCCGCAGGCCGCTGTCGGCCGCGGAACTGGCGTCGGCACCACTCGTACTGCGGGAGGAGGGCTCCGGCACCCGTCAGGTCCTGGCCACCGCCCTGGGCGGGCTGGCCCGCCCTCTTCTCGAGCTGTCCTCCACGACGGCGGTGAAGGCATCCGCGGTGAGCGGCGCGGGCCCGGCCGTCCTGAGCGAACTGGCCGTCGGAGAGGAGCTCGCGGCCCGGCGGCTGGTCAGCGTCCCGGTCAAGGGCGTGCGGCTCGACCGCGAGCTGCGAGCCGTCTGGCGTACCGGCCACCGGCCGGCGGGGCCGGGCCGGGACCTGCTCGGCCTGACGCGGAGTCAGGACTTCCGTGCGGCTTCGTCAGCCGGTGGACGCGGCGCGGACCAGCGCCTTCACCACCCGTAGGTCCTCTCCCATCTCGGGGTGCCACTGGACGCCAAGCACCCAGCCGGCGGAGGGAAGTTCGATCGCCTCCACCGTGCCGTCCGCCGCGTGGGCCGAGGCGACGAGTCCCTCGCCTAGGCGGTCCACGGCCTGGTGGTGGTAGGTCGGTACGAGGGTCTCCTCCGGTACGGCCCCGGCATACAGCGTGCCGGGCACCGGTCGGACCGCGTGCCGGCCGAAGACTCCGACGACCTCCGCGTGCCCGTCGATGTGCTGGACGAGCGTGCCGCCGGCGGCGACGTTCAGCAACTGCATCCCGCGGCAGATGCAGAGCAACGGGGTGCGCGAGGCCAGTGCCGCCTCGATGAGGGCGAGCTCCCAGGAGTCCCGCTCGGGCGCGGGTGGTCCGGTCCGCGGGGAACGTGGCGCGCCGTAGCGGGACGGATCGACGTCCGGGCCGCCCGCGATGACCAGGCCGTCCAGCCGGGACACCGTCGCCGCCGCGTGTGCCGGATCGTCGGGCGGCAGCATCGCGGCCAGCCCTCCGCCCCGCTGCACGAGCCGCGGATAGCCCGCCGGCAGCAGCGCCGCGTCCAGTTCCCAGAGGCCCCAGCGCGTACCGGCCTCCAGATACGTACTCACACCGATCAGCGGTCGTCCGGTCACTCGGGCCTCCCGGGATTCCAATGGCGCACAGCCATACCTTTGCGGGGTGGGGGTGCCATATCAAGGCCGTGCGGCATGCCTGTTCAGGCAAGGAAGCCCCGCAGCAGCGCCGCCGTGCCCCCGCAGTGCTCCCGCATGATCTCCCGCGCACCGTCCGCGTCCCCCTCGAGCACCGCGTCCACCAGCGCCTCGTGCTGGCGCTGCGAGTGCTCCAGGTTCCGCACCAGCAGGGGGATGCAGTCCAGCAGGTCGTTCACCGTCGCCCGGACGGCCGCGTACTGCGCCGTCAGCGACGGCGACCCGCCCAGCTCGGCCAGCGTGAGGTGCAGCAGGGTGTCCAGCCGCCGGTACTCCGCGAGGGGTGCGTCCTGCGTGCGGGCCAGCGCCTGGCGGAGCCGCCCGGCTTGCTCCGCCGTGAGGCCGTGCGCCGCGCACAGGCCCGCCGCCCCCACTTCGAGCACCTCACGGAACCGCAACACGTCCTCGATGTCGACCTTCTCGATGCGCCGGCGCAGCTCGTCCTCACCGCCCGCGTCGATGCGGGGCCGTACGAAGGTGCCGCCGTACCGTCCGCGACGCGACTCCACCAGGCCCTCGTCCTGGAGGACCTTCAGCACCTCGCGCAGCGTCACCCGGCTGATGCCCAGCCGCTCCGCCAACTCCCGCTCCGCGGGCAGCCGCTCGCCGCCGGGCACCAGCCCGAGGCGCACGACCTGAAGGATCTGCTCCAGAGCCTCCTCGAAGCCGTTTCCGGCCCGCACGGGCCGCCACACCGGCGTCAGCCGGTCCTGCGGACGACCGGGGCCGCCATCGGATTCCGCCTGCGGCATCTGGCCGCGCCCCCTTCCCAGGCAATGGTTCGCGCAAATACCTTATGGCTCTCGGCGGACCGAAGGAGACCTCCCGTGGCACACCGCACACCCCCGCTCGGCGTCGAGGAGCTGCACGCCCTCGTCTCGGGCGGCGAGATCGACACCGTCGTCCTGGCCTTCCCCGACATGCAGGGGCGTCTCCAGGGCAAGCGGTTCGCCGCGCGCTTCTTCCTCGACGAGGTCCTGGAACACGGCACCGAGGGCTGCAACTACCTTCTGGCCGTCGACACCGAGATGAACACGGTGGACGGCTACGACATGTCCTCCTGGGACCGCGGCTACGGCGACTTCGCCCTGCACCCCGACCTGAGCACACTGCGCCGGGTGCCGTGGAACGAGGGCACGGCCATGGTCATCGCCGACCTCGCCTGGAACGACGGCTCGCCCGTGGCCGCCGCCCCCCGCCAGATCCTGCGCCGCCAACTCGACCGCCTCGCCGCCCTCGGCCGCAGCGCCCAGGTCGGCACGGAGCTCGAGTTCATCGTCTTCAAGGACACCTACGAGCAGGCCTGGGACGCCGGCTACCGGGGCCTGACACCGGCCAACCAGTACAACATCGACTACTCCGTGCTCGGCACCGGCCGCATCGAGCCCCTGCTGCGCCGTATCCGCAACGAGATGGCGGGCGCGGGCCTGACCGTGGAGTCCGCCAAGGGCGAGTGCAACCCCGGACAGCACGAGATCGCGTTCCGCTACGACGAGGCCCTGGTCACCTGCGACCAGCACGCCGTCTACAAGACCGGTGCCAAGGAGATCGCGGCCCAGGAGGGGGTCTCCCTCACCTTCATGGCCAAGTACAACGAGCGTGAGGGCAACTCCTGCCACATCCATCTCTCGCTCGCCGACGAGCACGGACGCAACGTCATGGCGGGCCCGGACGGCGATCCGGGCGGGATGTCGCAGACCATGCGGCACTTCCTCGCCGGGCAGCTGGCCGCCCTGCGGGACTTCTCGCTGCTGTACGCGCCCAACATCAACTCCTACAAGCGGTTCCAGCCCGGCTCCTTCGCCCCGACCGCGGTCGCCTGGGGGCACGACAACCGGACCTGCGCCCTCCGGGTCGTCGGCCACGGCCGCTCGCTGCGGTTCGAGAACCGGGTGCCCGGCGGCGACGTCAACCCGCACCTCGCGGTCGCCGGCATGGTGGCGGCCGGGCTGTACGGAATAGAGCAGAAGCTGGAGCTTCCCGAGCCGTGCCCGGGCAACGCCTACACCGCCGCGTACGAGCACGTGCCGACGACCCTGCGCGAGGCCGCCGAGCTCTGGGAGAACAGCCCTGTCGCGAAGGCCGCCTTCGGCGACGAAGTGGTCGCGCACTACCACAACATGGCCCGTGTCGAGCTGGCCGCCTTCGACGCCGCGGTGACCGACTGGGAGCTGCGCCGCTCCTTCGAACGCATGTGAAAGGTTCTTTCGTGCCGAACGAGCTCGAGCTTCAGGTACTCAACCCGGCCACCGAGGCGGTCGTCGCCACCGTCCCCGCCGCCGGTCCGGCCGACGTGGACGCCGCCGTGCTGCGCGCCGCGCGGGCGCAGTCCCGGTGGGCCGCACTCGCGCCCGGCGACCGGGCTCGGCTGCTGCGCCGGTTCGCCGCGGCGGTCGACGAACACCTGGAGGAGCTGGCCCGGCTGGAGGTCCTCGAGGCGGGACACACGGTCGGCAACGCCCGCTGGGAGGCGGGCAACGTCCGGGACCTGCTCGACTACGCGGCCGGGGGAGTGGAACGTCTGACCGGGCGCCAGATCCCGGTCCCGGGCGGCCTGGACGTCACCATCCTCGAACCGCTGGGCGTCGTCGGGGTCATCGCCCCCTGGAACTTCCCGATGCCGATCGCCGCCTGGGGGACCGCCCCCGCGCTAGCGGCCGGCAACGCCGTCGTCCTCAAGCCCGCCGAGACGACCCCGCTGACCGCCCTCCGCCTCGCCGAACTCGCCCTGGAGGCCGGGCTGCCGGAGGGACTGTTCCAGGTCCTGCCCGGCCACGGGCCGGTCGCGGGCGCCGCGCTCGTCGAGCATCCGGGCGTGGCGAAGATCGTCTTCACCGGGTCGACGGCCGTGGGCAAGCAGGTGCTGGCGAAGGGCTCCGCGCTGCTCAAGCGCGTCACCCTCGAACTCGGCGGCAAGAGCCCCAACATCGTGTTCGCGGATGCCGACCTCGACGCGGCCGCGGCCGCCGCGCCCATGTCGTTCCTCGACAACTCCGGCCAGGACTGCTGCGCCCGCACCCGCATCCTCGTCCAGCGCTCCGCCTACGACCGCCTCCTCGAACTGCTCGCCCCCGCGATCGAGTCGGTCCTGGTCGGCGACCCGGCCGACGAGAGCACCCAGATGGGCCCGTTGATCTCCAGGGCACAGTTGGAGCGGGTGCGTTCCTACGTCGCCGACGACGCCCCCGGCCTCCGCGGCAAGGCCCCCGAGGGCCCTGGGTTCTGGTTCGCGCCCACCGTCCTCACCGGCGTCGACCCGCAGGCGCGTGTGGCCGTCGAGGAGGTCTTCGGCCCGGTCGCCGTCGTGCTGCCCTTCGAGGACGAGGCCGACGCGATCCGCCTCGCCAACGACACCCCCTACGGCCTCTCCGGCTCCATCTGGACCCGCGACGTCGGCCGCGCGCTGCGCGTCTCCCAGGCCGTCCGCGCGGGCAACCTGTCCGTCAACTCCCACTCCAGTGTCCGCTACTGGACCCCCTTCGGCGGCTACAAGCAGTCGGGGATCGGCCGCGAACTCGGCCCGGACGCTTTGACCGCCTTCACCGAAACCAAGAACGTCTTCATCAGCACGGAGGGCCCCGCACAGTGACCGCTCAGACACCGGACACCATCTGCCGCCGCCTGGCCGGCCGAACCGCCGTCATCACCGGTGCCGGCAGCGGCATCGGTCTCGCCACCGTGCGCCGGCTCGCCTCCGAGGGCGCCCATGTCGTCTGCGGCGACGTGGACGAGACCCGCGGCAAGGCGGCCGCGGAGGAGGTCGGCGGACTGTTCGTCAAGGTCGACGTCACCGACCCCGAGCAGGTCGAGGCGCTGTTCAAGGCCGCGTTCGACACCTACGGCTCCGTCGACATCGCGTTCAACAACGCGGGCATCTCGCCGCCAGACGACGACTCGATCCTGGAGACCGGCCTCGAGGCCTGGAAGCGGGTCCAGGAGGTCAACCTGACCTCCGTCTATCTGTGCTGCAAGGCCGCCATCCCCTACATGCGGCGCCAGGGCAAGGGCTCCATCATCAACACGGCGTCGTTCGTCGCCCGCATGGGCGCGGCCACCTCGCAGATCTCATACACGGCATCCAAGGGCGGTGTGCTCGCCATGTCCCGTGAACTGGGCGTGCAGTTCGCCCGCGAGGGCATCCGGGTCAACGCCCTGTGCCCCGGCCCGGTCAACACCCCGCTGCTGCAGGAGTTGTTCGCCAAGGACCCCGAGCGGGCCGCGCGCCGCCTGGTCCACATCCCGGTCGGCCGGTTCGCGGAGGCCGAGGAGATCGCCGCGGCGGTCGCCTTCCTGGCCAGCGACGACTCCTCCTTCGTGAACGCCACCGACTTTCTGGTGGACGGCGGAATCTCGGGCGCGTACGTCACACCCCTGTAGGGGCAAAAGGGTACGGTCCACGTCATATGAGACATCTCCTAGCGTGGACCCTGGCCGCGGCCGCCGTACTGGCGGCCGCGTCGCCCTCGCCGGCCGCCGCGGACCGCTCAACGGACTGCCCTCCGAAGTGCCCCCGGCTGAGCGGGGATTGGTATGGCGACAACCGTGAACGCCTGCAACGGGTGATCGATGAGCGGGGCAGCTGCTCCGCGTCCGCCCGCCGCCCGGTCGCTGTCTTCGACTGGGACAACACGGTCACCAAGAACGATGTCACCGACGCCACACTCTACTGGGCACTGGCACACGACAGGATCCTGCGCCCGGCCCGCTGGAAGCACACCAGCGAGTGGCTGACCGACGCGGCCGACCGGGCCCTCACCGAAGCCTGCGGCACCGCCACCCCCGTGGGCGCGCCCCTGCCGACCTCCACCGAACCCCGCTGCACGGACGAGATCCTCGAGATCTACGAGGACGGCACGACCATGAGCGGTGAGGCCGCCTTCGCAGGCCGCTGGAACCACCGGCGCACCATCCCGCAGTACGTCTGGGTGCCCCAACTCCTCGCGGGCCACACGGTCGCCGATGTCTCCTCGTACGCCCGCAGGGCGCGCGCGGAGGTCCTCGCGGCACCCGTCGGCGCGACCCGGGTCCTCGGCACCCACACGGTCCCGGCGTACGCCCGCTACTACGATCAGCAGCGCGATCTGATCCGCACCCTCCAACAGGCCCGGTTCGACGTCTAAATCGTCTCCGCCGGCTTCGAACCCGTCACCGAGGTGTGGTCGCGCGGTGTCGGCGTGGACGCCGCGCACACCATGGCGATCCGCTCGGTCCTCGACCGCCGGGGCCGTATCACCACCCGCACCGAGGGCTGCGGAGGCGTCCCTGCGAGCCGGGGCGAGGTCATCCCGTACATCGACGGCAAGCGCTGCTGGATCAACCAGGAGATCTACGGCGTCCGGGGCGCCGCCGCCTGGCGGAAGCAGGACGCGGCGCACCGGCCCGTGCTCGCGGCGGGCGACGCCGACACCGACGTCACGTTCGTCGGTGACGCCACCGGCGCCCACCTGGCGATCAACCGCAACAAGAGCGAACTGATATGCAGGGCGTACGACGACGCCGACGGCCGCTGGCT
Source organism: Streptomyces sp. NPDC001156 (assembly GCF_053598275.1). Lineage (NCBI taxonomy): Bacteria > Bacillati > Actinomycetota > Actinomycetes > Kitasatosporales > Streptomycetaceae > Streptomyces > Streptomyces sp. NPDC001156. The sequence goes on from NZ_JBSFJX010000019.1 coordinate 10,252, forward strand.
GGTCAACCCCATGTTCATCGAACCGCTCCCGCGCAGGCCGGAACCGTACCCGTGCTCCACGACCGCCTACAACGAGCCGGACGGGAGCCGGGGACCGGTCCGGAGAAGGGACGGCTCGGTGGTGCCTGACCAGAAGGACACGGTGTACGGGGCGAGTTGAGACGGGACCGGCGCGGTGCCGCCGGGCACGGCCTAGAGTGGCCGGGATGAGCAGTACGCCTCCGCCCGGCTGGTACCGCGACCCGTCGTACCCGCTCACCGAACGCTGGTGGGACGGGACCGGATGGACGGACCACCGGCGCCAGCCCGAGGTGCACGGCCCGCCGCTGTCGCCGCAACCGGTGGACGGCGGCGGCTCCCGGCGCGCCAAGGCGGTCGCGCTCGGCACGGCCGGGGCCGTACTGGTCGCGGCGATCGTCACCGGGGCGGTGGTCCTCGGACACGACGGCCGGAGCGCCGCACAGGCCGGACCTGCGCCCACGGCGGTGACGTACGCGCCGACGAGTGCCGCCGGCTCGCCGGCCGCGTCCGCCTCCGCCACCGGGGACGCGGATGTGGTCGTGGACGACCTGAACGGCATCACCTTCCCCGTCCTCAAGGGTTGGGCAAAGCCCGAGAACGTCGCCGAGGACGACGTCGTGCTGACCACACCGGGCACCTACGACTGCCCGGGCGACCCCGGTCTGTGCCGCCACGGCCGGGTGCTCTCACGGACCGCCAATCCGGGCCCGGGCGCAACCGCCCGGTCGCTGGCCGAAGGTGACATAGCGGAGGCCGCGGACGCGGAGTACGACCGCGACACGGTCGGCAGCCGGCCCTTCGGCGGCATCACGTCCCACCGGCTGGTGAAATCCGGTCAGACCGCGGTCGCGAGCCGCGCCGGGTACTTCGTCCGCTGGCGCGTCAGCACCGCGAAAGGGCCCGGAGGTTACGTCCAGTCGCTGGCCTTCCCCTCGAGCGTCGGCTCGGGGGCGCCCGTCATCGTCCGCTTCGCCTTCGACGCGGGCGCCGACGGACCGCCGCTCGCCGACATGGACAGGATCACCAAGGGCATCAGACCGGTCGGCGACGCGGCGACGGGCGGGGGAGTGGGCAGCAGCATCGGGCCCACCCGCTGAGCGACCGGCCCGGCAGCCCGGAGGGCCTCGAAGGTCAGAGGAACGTGCGACCCTCGCCGCGGTACGTCGGTACGGTCGCCGTGACCTCGGCACCCTCGACCAGGTGCAGCACGTCGAAACGCTCGCACAACTCGCCTGCCTTGGCGTGCCGGAACCACACCTTGTCGCCGATGAGGAGGTCGTCGGCGGGTGCGCCCAGCAGCGGTGTCTGCACCTCGCCCGCCCCTTCCTGGGGGTCGTACCGCAGCCCCTCGGGCAGATGGGGGACGGGCAGCCGGTCAGGGCCCGCGGCGCCCGACGCGGGGTAGCCGCCGCCCAGCACCGTCACCACCCCGACACCCGGCCGGCGCACGACCGGCAGGGCGAACAACGCGGCCGGACGGCCGTGGAACGAGGTGTAGTTGTCGAACAGCCGCGGCACATAAAGCCCCGAGCCCGCCGCGATCTCGGTCACCGCGTCCTCGGCGGCCGTGTGCTGGACGCTGCCCGTACCGCCGCCGTTGACGAACTCCAGGTCCGGTGCCACCGCCCGGACGGCGCGCACCACTTCGGCGCGGCGCTGGGCGAGTTCCCTGCGCGCCGCGGCCTGCATCAGCCGGATGGCCCGCGACCGCACCGGGTGCCCGGCCACCGCGTCGCCGACACCGGCTATGTGGCCCTCGTACGCCATGATCCCGACCAGCCGGAAGCCCGGCGTGCGCGCCACCACCCGGGCCAGCTCGGCGACCTGGGCCGGGGAGTGCAGCGGCGAGCGCCGTGCGCCGACCCGGACCCGCCCGCCGAGCAGCTTGAGCGAGGTGTCCAACTCCAGGCAGACGCGTACCTCTTCGGTACCGCCCTGGCGGGCGTCGTCGATGAGGCGCAGCTGGGCCGGGTCGTCGATCATCACCGTGACGGCGGAGGCCAGCTTGGGGTCGGCGGCCAGTTCGGCGTAGGCCTGCCGGTCGGCTGACGGATAGGCGAGCAGGATGTCGTCGAACCCCGAGCGGGCCAGCCACAGGGACTCGCTGAGCGTGAAGGACATGATGCCCGCGAAACCGTCCCGGGCCAGGACCCGTTCGAGCAGGGCGCGGCAGCGAACCGACTTGCTGGCGACCCGGATCGGCTTGCCTTCGGCCCTGCGGAGGAGGTCGCCGGCGTTGGCGTCGAACGCCTCCAGGTCCACGATCGCGACGGGAGCGTCGAGATGAGCGGTGGCCCGGTCGTAGCGGGCCCTGTCTGCGGCGCGGGCAGTCATGAACGAAGCCTGCCAGATGCGATTACCGCAGGGTAGGGGGACGATCCGGGCAGATGCCGCGGTGCTGCGGACTGGTTCCCGTTCGAGGCGCTTCAACCCGTAGAGTGACGCGCACGCGGGGAAGCGGTGGCCCCGCCCGGGCGGACACGCCCGGGATGGGTGGCCGCGCGCGCGGGTATGCCTGTCCGGACGGGGTGGCGGCCCCGCTCCACGCGGACCGGCCGCTCCCCATGGGCGGTCGATCGCCCGGCACGGTCCGGGGCGGCCCGGCCACAACGAAACGGGGGGTGCATGAGCACGGAAGCGCGCCGCGCCTCCATCCCTCCGCGCCCCACGACCCCGCCGCGCCCGTCCACCCCGCCGGATGAACCGGCCGAGACGGCGCCGAACCGCATGTCGTCCGCCCCGCACGACTCGTCCCGCCTGCGCGACCGCGCCCCCGGAAGCATCCCGGCGCGCCCCGAACGACCGCCGACGGCGGGGAGCGCACCCGGGCCCGAGGCCCCCGCGCCCCAGGCGCCGTCCACCGGCGCGTCCTCGTTCCCGGCGCAAGTCGAGCAGCCCCCGAGGCCCGGCACCCCGTCGCAGCCGGCGGCGCCGCTCCGGCCCGGCAGGACGTCCGTCCGCATGGGGCCGTCCCGGCCCGAACAGCCGCCCATGGGTTGGGGGACGCCGCCCCCGGCCGCGGCGGACGGTACGCCGGACCGGCCAGGACCCGGCGCTTCCCCGGCCCGCCCCGGCACAAGCGGGCCCGCACACCGGCCGGGCGCGAACAGCGATTCCCCTTCCGGCGGTTCCGGCGACACGGCACCGGCGTCCGGGAGCGACCCGGACGGTGGCGCGACGCGCACACCCGGATCCGCGCGCTTCCCCAACCTCCGCCTGGACCGGAACACCCGGCTGGCGGGGCCGCCCCCGCCCGCGGCGTCCGCGCGCTTCCCGGACACGCCGCCGACGGCCGGCGTGCCGCCGCAGCGCACCCGCCGGCCCACCGAGGGCATCGTGGAGACCACCGCGCGACTGCAGCACCCGCAGGAGGAGACCGGGCCTGCCTCGCCCACCCGCCCCTTCGTGAGCTTCGCCGAGCCCGACACACGCGACCTCGACACCCGACGCCGGCTGCTGTTCGGCGGCCGGGTCCACCCCCATACCGCCGCGGCCGCCGCCTGCCTGGTGCTCGGGCTCGGGCTCATCGGCGGTGCGGTGACCGGCAGCTGGCTCACCTCGGACGGTTCGGGCGAGGGAGTGCAGGGCGCGTTCGCCGTCGCCGGGAGCCTGTGGCACAGCGTCCCCGTCGACCAGCTCTTCCCGCCCACTGTCAACGGACCGGGTGCCGGCCCCGGCGGCGCCGACCGCACCTGGACGCGTATCGGCGTCGCCCAGGACGGCACCTGCAAGGACGCCTTCGACCCCCTGCTGCGCAAAGCCCTCGCCCCCGTCGGGTGCCTGCGGCTGCTGCGCGCCACCTACACGGACGCCACCCAAAGCCATGTCACCACCGTCGGCCTGCTGTTCACCCGGGCCGACGCCGCCGCGATGTCCGCCGCGCGCAGCCGCTTCAAGAAAGAGGGCCTCGCCCGGCGCACCGATCTGATGCCCCGCCCGTACGCGGCCAAGGGCACCGTCGCCGAGAGGTTCGGCGACGCGCAGCGGGCCTCCTGGACGGTCTCGGTCCTCGCCGACATGCCCGTCGTCGTCTACGCCGTCTCGGGCTTCGCCGACGGCCGCACCGTCAGCGAACCTCAGCCCGCCGTACAGGCCATGCAGACCGGCGCCACCACGGCCCCCGCCCAGGCCGGCCTCGGCAACGAGGCGACCGGACTCGCCGAACAGGTCGAGGCCCTCCTCCGCAAGACCGTCACCTCGGCCACGGGAAAACCGTCATGACCCCCCACCGAACCGGCGCACGGCTCCTCACCGTCCTGCTCGCCGGCTCCCTCGCCGTGCTGCCCGCGACGGCGGCGCACGCCGACGGCATACGTGCCCAGGAGTGGGCTCTGGACGCCCTGCACACCCAGCGGATCTGGCAGACGACCAAGGGGAAGGGGATCACCGTCGCCGTCCTCGACACGGGCGTCGACGGGACCCACCCCGACCTGGCAGGCAACGTCCTCACAGGCAAGGACATGGTCGGCTTCGGCGCGGGGCGCGGCGACCGGTCATGGGCCCGGCACGGCACCGCCATGGCGGGCATCATCGCCGGTCACGGCCATGGCTACGGCGACACCGACGGCGTCGTGGGTGTCGCTCCGGAGGCGAAGATCCTGCCCGTCCGCGTCATCCTCGAGGACGGCGACGCGGCCCGCACCCGGGCACGCAACACCCGGGGCAACGCCCTCGCCGAGGGCATCCGCTGGGCCGCCGACCACGGCGCCGACGTCATCAACCTCTCCCTCGGCGACGACTCGGACTCCGCGCACCCCGAAGCGGCTGAGGACGACGCGGTGCAGTACGCACTGAAGAAGGGCGCCGTCGTCGTCGCCTCGGCAGGCAACGGCGGCGAGAAGGGCGACCACATCTCGTACCCGGCGGCCTATCCGGGCGTGATCGCCGCGACCGCCGTCGACCGCTACGGTGTCCGCGCCTCCTTCTCCACCCGCCGCTGGTACGCCACCGTCAGCGCGCCGGGCGTCGACGTCGTCATCGCCGATCCCGACCGCAAGTACTACGAGGGCTGGGGCACCAGCGCGGCGTCCGCGTTCGTCTCGGGCGCCGTCGCGCTGATCAAGGCCGCCCATCCGGGCCTCGCCCCGGCCGAGATCAAGCAGCTCCTGGAGCGCACGGCCCGCAACGCCCCCACCGGTGGTCGGGACGACTCCCGCGGCTTCGGGTTCATCGACCCCGCGGCGGCCATCAAGGCGGCGGCCGGGCTGAAACCGGAGTCCCTGCACCCGGCGGCGTACGGCCAGAAGTACTTCGGCCAGGGCCCCGACAAGGCCGACGGCGCCGGGGGCTCCCCGAGCTGGGCGGGCGCGCTGGCGGGCGGTCTGGGCGTGGCGCTGCTGGTGGCCTCGGTGGTGCTGTGGCGGGGCCGCACCAGGACGCGCACCCGGGGCCTGTGAGCACCCGCTCGGGGCCGAGCCGTCAGGCGAACACCGCGACCGCCGCCCGCGCGGCCGCCTCCACCAGCGAAATTCCCTTCGTCTGCGTGGAGTTGCCCTTCGACAGGGTCGCCACCAGATAGTCGTGGCCGTCGGCCGTGATCCGCCCGATGCTGTTGACGTCCCACAGACCGGTCGTGCTGCGCGCCAGCCAGCCGTTCTTCAGCGCCCACCGGGACCCGTCGGCGGCCGCTGACACCCCCCAGTGCTGGCCCGCCGCGATGTTCCCCATGAGCTCCCGGACATACGACCGGGAGGCGTCGCTGAGCTTCGAGCCGTCGCCGAACACCTCCTGGAGCAGGGTGAGCTGATCGGCCGCCGTGGTCTGCGTCAGGCCCCACAGAGGACCGTCGCCGCCCGTGGTGTCCGTGAGGCCGAAGCGTTTGTTCGCGCTGTCGAGCCCGTCCGCCTCCCCGATCGCGGTCCACAGCGCCGTCGCCGAGGCGTTGTCGCTGTCCTCGATCATCGCGGTGGCGTACGTCTTCTCCTGCTCGGTCAGCTTGCGGTCCGCGTCCTGCGCCTGGAGCAGCAGCGTCGCCAGGATGTCCACCTTCACGATGCTGGCCGTGTCGAAGGCGCCGTCGCCGTACACGGCGCTGTCACCGGAGTCCATGTCGAGGACGGCCACGGCCACGTCCGTCCCGTCCTCGGCGGGCACCGACTTCATGGCCTTCGCCAGCAACGCGCCCCGGTCCACCGAGGGCTCCGCCGCAGGTTCCACCGATGCCTCCTGGCTCGCCGTGGCCGACGCCGAGGGCGTCACCGACGACTGCGACGATACGGCGCCCGTGTCGGCGTGCGCCTGCGCCTTCACATACGCCGTCCCGGCCGCCGTACCGCCGACGACGACGATCGAGGCGAGCATCGTGTACAGCAGCGGGCGGCCCCGCGAGGAACGGGCGCGGCGGCGACGGGCTCTGTGGGACTCCATGGCCGCGATGCTCGGGGGCCGTGCTGTGCGGGGCGTTGGACGGACGTGAGATGCGGCTCAGCAATGTCTGAGAAACCCGTGAACCGCATGGCCGCCGTGCCGCAGGGCCGGCACAAGCGCGGCAAAGGCCCCCCGATAGGGTCGGTGACCGTGGCGAACAAGAACATTCCCGACTCCGGCTTCTCCGACGACGACGGCAGCGCCGATCCGCGGCTGAGCGCGGCGCTCACCGCGTGGGCCGAGGACCGCGCCGCCGTCGGGCCCGTTCTGGAGGCGCTCAAGGGCGCACGGCTGCTGGTTCCCGTCGTCGCGATCCTTGGAGAGACGGAGGAGGACGAGAACGGGCTGCGCCGCGAGAAGACCAGCGAGATGGCCGTGCCGACGCTGAAGGCCGGCAGCCGCACCGCCCTGCCCGCCTTCACCTCAACCGAGTCGCTGGCCCGCTGGGACCCGGCGGCCCGCCCCGTCGCCGTCCCGCTGCACCAGGCCCTGCAGGCCGCCGTGCACGAGAAGGCCGACACCATCGTGCTGGACCTGTCGGGACCGGTGCCGTTCGAACTCACGGGCCCCGCGCTGCTCGCCCTCGCGGAGGGGCGCACGACGACCGATCCGCTCGCCGACCCGGCCGTGACCGCGGCGGTGCGGGCCGCCGTCGCCGCCGAGCCCGCCGTGCTGCGCGCCTACCTCGGCGCGGGGCAGGCCGACGGCACCCTGGCGCTCGTCCTGGACCCGTCCGCGCCCCCGGCCGAGGCCGCCCGCGCGGTGGCACAGCGCATGGCCGCCGACGACACACTGAGGGCCCGCCTGGTGCGCGGCCTCGACCTGGCAGTACTGCCGGCCGGGGCGACGCCTCCGGGCGAGCCCTTCTACGTGCGTTCCTGACGGTTCCGCTCCCGGGGCGGAGCGGGGTGCGAAGACCCTGCCGGGCCCATGCGGTCCGGCCGTCTAGCCGTACACCGCCCCCGTGTACTTCTCGCCGGGGCCCTGGCCCGGCTCGTCCGGGACGACCGACGCCTCGCGGAAGGCGAGCTGGAGCGACTTGAGGCCGTCGCGCAGGGGAGCCGCGTGGAAGGAGCTGATCTCCGTCGCGCTCGCGTCGAGCAGCCCGGCGAGGGCGTGCACCAGCTTGCGGGCCTCGTCCAGGTCCTTGTACTTGTCGCCTTCCTCGGTCAGCCCGAGCTTCACGGCGGCGGCGCTCATCAGGTTGACGGCGATCGTGACGATCACCTCGACCGCGGGGACCTCCGCGATGTCACGGGCCATGGCGTCGAAGTCGCGGTTCTCGTCGGCGGCCGGGGACTCAGTGGCGGCCGGGGATTCCTCGGGGGTGTCACTCATGTCCCTCACGATAGGCCCCGGCAGATGCCTCTCCGCTCCCGGGAGGGCAGGGGAGGCGGCCTCGGGGGCGGGGCGGCAGATGCCCGGTGCACGCCGGTTCGCACCACTCCCGGGGAGCTGCTAACCTTGTGTGACGACCGGCCGGACATGGCAGTGCCCGGCCCACAAGTGGAGGCTCCGATCTCCCACCTGACCGTCCTCCGGGACGGCGGGTCACCGGTCAGGCGGCCACCACCGTTCCGTACGGACGGTGGAGTCGCCCGAATGCGCGCCCCGCGGTCCACCCGCGGCGGTGCTCCGGAATCTTTGGAGCCCCGCCTGTGTACCGTCCGGGGCATTTTTCATGCGCCGCGATGGTTGGGTCCCATGTCAACCAGACATATGCGGCTGTCCGCCAGACGGTCGTGATGGTGCTACCGAGGAGGATCCATCAGCACCGAGCCCCGCATCAACGACCGGATTCGCGTTCCCGAGGTGCGACTTGTCGGTCCCAGTGGCGAGCAGGTGGGCATTGTGCCGCTTGCCAAGGCCCTGGAGCTTGCGCAGGAGTACGACCTGGACCTGGTCGAGGTCGCGGCGAACGCCCGTCCGCCCGTCTGCAAGCTCATGGACTACGGGAAGTTCAAGTACGAGTCGGCCATGAAGGCCCGTGAGGCGCGCAAGAACCAGGCGCACACGGTCATCAAGGAGATGAAGCTCCGGCCGAAGATCGACCCGCACGACTATGACACCAAAAAGGGTCACGTCGTCCGGTTCCTCAAGCAGGGCGACAAGGTCAAGATCACGATCATGTTCCGCGGTCGCGAGCAGTCCCGGCCCGAACTGGGCTACCGGCTGCTGCAGCGTCTCGCGGAGGACGTCCAGGACCTCGGCTTCGTCGAGTCGAACCCGAAGCAGGACGGCCGGAACATGATCATGGTTCTCGGTCCGCACAAGAAGAAGACCGAGGCCATGGCCGAGGCTCGTCAGGCGCAGGAGGCTCGCAAGGCCGAGGCGAAGGCCCACCCGGGCCGCTCGCAGAACGCCGCCGAGCCCGAGACCACCGAGGCCCCGGCCGAGGCTTCCGCCGAGGCGTGACCCCCGGGACGTCAGTCCCAGGACCAACCGATACAAGAGCGACGCTCCAACGTGCCCGGTTTCAGTGACCGGGCACCGGAGCGCCACCGACGAGGAGAGAACGGCGCTATGCCGAAGAACAAGTCGCACAGCGGTGCCAGCAAGCGCTTCAAGATCACCGGCTCCGGCAAGGTGCTCCGCGAGCGCGCCGGCAAGCGCCACCTGCTCGAGCACAAGTCGTCCCGTCTGACGCGTCGCCTCACCGGCAACGCCGAGATGGCCCCGGGCGACGCCAAGAAGATCAAGAAGCTTCTCGGCAAGTGACGCGGCGGCGCCGGATCCTCTGATCCCTTCGCGCCGCACGTCTGGACCGGGACCCAATCGATTCCGGGCCGCGTGAGTTCAACCGCGGCCCCGCTACAAGGAGTTAAAAAGTGGCACGCGTCAAGCGGGCAGTCAACGCCCACAAGAAGCGCCGGGCGATCCTCGAGCAGGCCTCCGGCTACCGCGGTCAGCGTTCGCGCCTGTACCGCAAGGCCAAGGAGCAGGTCACCCACTCGCTGGTCTACAACTACAACGACCGCAAGAAGCGCAAGGGCGACTTCCGTCAGCTGTGGATCCAGCGCATCAACGCCGCTGCCCGCGCCAACGGCATCACCTACAACCGCTTCATCCAGGGTCTGAAGGCCGCGAACGTCGAGGTCGACCGCAAGATCCTGGCCGAGCTGGCCGTCAACGACGCCGGCGCGTTCGCCGCGCTCGTCGAGGTCGCGCAGAAGGCGCTGCCGGCGGATGTGAACGCCCCGAAGGCGGCCGCCTGACCGCTGCGCCGGCCCGAGCCGACGTGACCACGGACCCGCAGGCTTCGCAGCCTGCGGGTCCGACTGCGTTCCGAAGACGACACATCCGCCGCTCCGTGGATCGCCGCCGCGCGCAGACGGACTCCTGAACCCCCGGAAGTGAACACCATGGCCCCCGCCACCCCCGAGCTGATCTCCCCCCGTTCCCCCCGCGTCAGCGCCGCGCGGCGGCTCGCCAAGCGGAGCTTCCGGGGGAAGGAGCGGCTGTTTCTCGCGGAGGGGCCGCAGGCCGTACGGGAGGCCGCCGCGCACCGCGCCGAGGGCCGGCCCACCCTCGTCGAGCTGTTCGCCACCGTCGAAGCCGCGGAGCGGTACGCCGACATCGTGGGGGAGTCCCGTGACGCCGGGGCGCGGGTGCACCTCGCGACCGAGGACGTGATCGCCGACATCTCCACCACCGTCACCCCGCAGGGCCTCGTCGGGATCTGCCGGTTCCTCGACACGCCCTTCGACGAGATCCTCGAGGCACGCCCCACGCTGGTCGCCGTCCTCGCCCATGTGCGCGACCCCGGGAACGCCGGGACCGTTCTGCGCTGCGCGGACGCCGCCGGTGCCGAGGCCGTCGTCCTCACCGACGCCTCCGTCGATCTGTACAACCCCAAGGCGGTCCGCGCTTCCGTCGGCTCCCTCTTCCATCTGCCGGTGGCCGTCGGCGTCCCCGTCGAGCACGCCGTCGCCGGGCTGAAGGGCGCCGGGGTGCGGATCCTGGCCGCCGACGGCGCGGGGCAGCACGACCTCGACGACGAGCTCGACAAGGGCACCATGGGCGGCCCCACCGCCTGGGTCTTCGGCAACGAGGCCTGGGGGCTGCCGGAGGAGACCCGGACGCTCGCCGACGCCGTGGTGCGGGTGCCGATCCACGGAAAGGCCGAGAGCCTGAACCTCGCGACCGCCGCCGCCGTATGTCTCTATGCGTCGGCGCGTGCACAGCGCGCGGCCGGAGGGTGCCGTTCCGTCACATCCGGCTAGTAGGGTGGCGGGCTCGGGGGTGCGCCTCCCGACGAGAGGTGGGGTACGGGCATGATCGGCACGAGCAGGGCACCGGGAGCACGTGAAGCGGGCCGCACGCCCGCCGCCGAGCCCGGTGATCTCGCCGGGCTCGGCATCGACTCGGACGAACTGCCCGACGGACTCGTCGTCGCCGACGAGCGCGGCCTGGTGATCTGCTTCAACGCCGCGGCCGGCCGCATCACCGCCCTGCCCGCCGTGGAGGCCCTCGGCCGGCGGCTCGACCATGTGCTGCCGCTGGAGGACCTGGAGGGGCGGCGCTGGTGGCAGCTGACCGATCCGTACGGCGGCCTCGCCATCCGGGTCCGGCAGCCGGAGCGCAACCTGCTGCTGCCCGGCGGGCGGGAAGTGCTCGTGTCGGCGCACTACGTACGGACCTACCCCACCGGACCCATCCGCCGCGTCGTCGTGTGCCTCCGGGACACCGAGGCGCGACGTCGCACCGAGCGCAGCCACGCCGAGCTGATCGCCACGGTGGCCCATGAACTGCGCTCGCCCCTCACCTCCGTCAAGGGCTTCACGGCCACCCTGCTCGCCAAGTGGGACCGCTTCACCGACGACCAGAAGCGGCTGATGCTGGAGACCGTCGACGCCGACGCCGACCGCGTCACCCGGCTCATCGCCGAACTGCTGGACATCTCCCGGATCGACTCCGGGCGGCTGGAGCTGCGCCGCCAGCCCGTCGACATGGGGGCGGCGGTCGGACGGCACATCCAGGCGTATGTCGCCGCCGGCCAGCCCGCCGACCGCTTCCTGCTGCGCATGGAGCACCCGCTGCCCGCCCTCTGGGCCGACCCCGACAAGATCGACCAGGTGCTGAGCAACCTGATCGAAAACGCCGTGCGCCACGGCGAGGGAACCGTCACCATTGACATCACCCCCTCGGTGTCCCGGCGCGAAGCGGGGGACGGGGGGAGCGACGAGAACACCGCCACGTCGGTCACGGTGAGCGACGAGGGCCCCGGCATCCCGGAGGAATCCATGAACCGCGTCTTCACCCGCTTCTGGCGGGGCAGCAAGCGCGGCGGTACGGGTCTCGGGCTCTACATCGTCAAGGGCATCGTCGAGGCCCACGGCGGAACCATCACGGTCGGCCGCGCCCGCGGTGGCGGGGCCGAGTTCCGATTTAGCCTGCCCGTGGGCACACCGGCGTACCTCCTGTAACGCCGCCGAGGCCCACGGGCTCCTCCGCACTTTCAGGGAGCCGCCGTCCGGCCGCCTCGTGGACACTCGGCCCGGTTGCCGCTCCCACCCCGTTAGACTCGGCCTTTGGCACCTTTGCGTCCCGAAGTCGGCGACGATTCGTCATCGGAAAGTGTCATCGGACCAGTGTCAGGACCAGTGACGGGGACCTTCAGCCAGCCAATCGGAAGCACGGGAAGAGATGTCGGCACCCAATAAGTCGTACGACCCTGTCGAGGTCGAGGCCTTGAAACCGGAAGAGATCGAGCGCATGCGGGACGAGGCGCTCGCCGCCTTCGGCGCCGCGGACTCCCTCGACGCGCTCCACGAGGCCAAGGTCGCCCACACCGGCCCCGCCTCGCCGCTGGCCCTCGCCAACCGCGAGATCGGCGCCCTGCCCCCGCACGCCAAGGCCGACGCCGGCAAGCGTGTCGGTATGGCCCGCGGCGCCGTGAACAAGGCGCTCGCCGCCCGCCAGGCCGAGCTGGAGGCCGAGCGGGACGCCCGCGTGCTGGTCGAGGAGTCGGTGGACGTCACCCTGCCCTACGACCGCGTACCGGCCGGCGCACGGCACCCGCTGACCACGTTCATGGAGCGGGTCGCGGACGTCTTCGTGTCCATGGGGTACGAGGTCGCCGAGGGCCCCGAGGTAGAGGCGGAGTGGTTCAACTTCGACGCCCTGAACTTCGGCCCCGACCACCCGGCCCGGCAGATGCAGGACACCTTCTTCGTCGAGGGCCCCAAGGGCGACCACGGCGAGTCCGGTGTGGTGCTGCGCACGCACACCTCGCCGGTCCAGGCCCGCTCCCTGCTCGACCGCGAGCCCCCCGTCTACATCGTCTGCCCCGGCCGTGTGTACCGCACCGACGAGCTGGACGCCACTCACACCCCGGTCTTCCACCAGATCGAGCTGCTGGCCGTCGACGAGGGCCTGACCATGGCCGACCTCAAGGGCACGATGGACCATATGGTCCAGTCGCTCTTCGGGCCGGACATGAAGACCCGGCTGCGGCCGAACTACTTCCCCTTCACCGAGCCGTCCGCCGAGATGGACATGCTCTGCTACGTCTGCAAGGGCGAGTCCGTCGGCAACCCGGACCGGCCCTGCCGCACCTGCTCCAGCGAGGGCTGGATCGAGCTCGGCGGCTGCGGCATGGTCAACCCGCGGGTGCTCGTCGCCTGCGGCGTGGACCCCGAGAAGTACAGCGGATTCGCCTTCGGGTTCGGTATCGAGCGGATGCTGATGTTCCGCCACAACGTCGAAGACATGCGAGACATGGTCGAGGGTGACGTCAGGTTCACCCGGCCCTTCGGGATGGAGATCTGATGCGGGTCCCGCTTTCTTGGCTGCGGGAGTACGTCGACCTGCCGGCGACTCAGACCGGGCGCGACGTCCAGGCCAAGCTCATTTCGGTCGGTCTCGAGGTCGAGACCGTCGAGCAGCTCGGCGCCGACCTCAAGGGCCCGCTGGCCGTCGGCCAGGTGCTGTCCATCGAGGAGCTGGAGGGCTTCAAGAAGCCGATCCGGTTCTGCACGGTCGACGTCGGCCAGGCCAACGGCACGGGTGAGCCGCAGGAGATCGTCTGCGGCGCCCGCAACTTCTCCGTCGGCGACAAGGTCGTCGTGGTCCTGCCGGGCGCCGTGCTGCCCGGCGGCTTCTCGATCGCCGCGCGCAAGACGTACGGCAGGACCTCGCACGGCATGATCTGCTCCAGCGACGAACTGGGCATGGGCGACGACGGCAGCAAGGGCATCATCGTGCTGCCGCCCGAGACCGAGGTCGGCATCGACGCGATCGAACTGCTCGAGCTGGTCGACGAGGTGCTCGACATCGCCGTCACCCCGGACCGCGGCTACGCGCTGTCGCTGCGCGGCATCGCCCGGGAGGCCGCCATCGCCTACGGTCTGCCGCTGCGCGACCCGGCGCTGATCGACGTCCCGGCGCCGAACGCCTCCGGCTACCCGGTGCAGGTCTCCGAGCCGCTCGGCTGCGACCGTTTCACTGCGCGTACGGTGACCGGGATCGAGCCCGAGGCGCGCTCCCCGATCTGGCTGCAGCGCCGGCTGCAGAAGGCGGGCATGCGCCCGGTCTCCCTGGCCGTCGACATCACCAACTACGTGATGATCGAGCTGGGCCAGCCCCTGCACGCGTACGACCGTTCCCTCATCCAGGGCACGATCGGCGTGCGCCGGGCCGAGCAGGGCGAGCAGCTCACCACCCTCGACGGCGTCACGCGCACGCTGGACTCCGAGGACCTGGTGATCACGGACGACCGAGGCCCGATCGGCCTCGCCGGTGTCATGGGCGGCGCCAACACGGAGATCGCCGACCACCAGCACGAGTCCGGCGGCACCACCGACGTCGTCATCGAGGCGGCCCACTTCGACGCGATCTCGATCGCGCGTACGGCCCGCCGCCACAAGCTGGCCTCCGAGGCGTCCCGGCGCTTCGAGCGCGGTGTCGACCCGCTGGCCGCGCCCGCCGCCGCCCAGCGCACGGTCGACCTGCTGGTGCTGCTCGGGAGCGGTACCGCCGAGGCCGGGGTCACCGAGGTCATCGCGCCGTCCGCGCCGCGCACCATCACCATTCCGGCGAACCACCCGGACAAGGTGGCGGGCGTCGACTACGGCCGCGAGACCGTCGTACGGCGGCTCCAGGAGGTCGGCTGCGACGTCTACGGGCAGGACGAGCTGATCGTCACCGTTCCGTCCTGGCGGCCCGACCTGACCGACCCGAACGACCTGGCCGAGGAGGTCATCCGGCTGGAGGGCTACGAGAACCTGCCCTCCACGCTGCCCAAGCCCCCGGCGGGCCGTGGCCTGACCGAGCGGCAGCGGCTGCACCGCCGTGTCGGCCGCGCGCTGTCCGGTGCCGGCTATGTCGAGGCGCCGAACTACCCGTTCATCGGCGAGCAGATCTTCGACCAGTTCGGCCTGGCCGCCGACGACCCGAACCGCCGGGTCGTCAAGCTGGTCAACCCGCTCTCGGACGAGGAGCCCGCCCTCCGTACGACGCTGCTGCCGGGCCTGCTCGGCGCGCTGCGCCGCAACGACGGCCGCGGCTCGCACGACCTGGCGCTCTTCGAGACCGGGCTGGTCTTCCACCCGCGCGCGGAGCAGCGCGTCGCCTCGCGCCTGCCCGTCGACCGCCGCCCGACCGACGAGGAGATCGCCTCGCTCACGGCAGCGCTGCCCGAGCAGCCCCGGCACATCGCCGTGGTCCTCGCGGGCGCCCGGGAGCAGGTCGGTTGGTGGGGCAAGGGCCGCCCGGCCGACTGGGCCGACGCCATCGAGGCCGCGCGTGCCGTCGCCCGTGAGGTGGGGGCCGACCTCGTCGTCCGCAAGGGCCAGTACGGTCCCTGGCACCCCGGTCGCTGCGCCGAACTGGCCGTGGTGACCGACGGGACCGAGCAGGTCGTCGGGTACGCCGGTGAGCTGCACCCCGGCGTCCTGAAGACCCTGGGTCTGCCCGAGCGCACCTGCGCGATGGAACTGAACCTGGACGTCCTGGAGCAGTCGGGCAGCGGCCCGGTGAAGGGCCCCCGGATCTCGACCTTCCCGGTCGCCACCCAGGACGTCGCGCTGGTCGTCGACGGGAACGTCCCGCACGCGGACGTCGAGGCCGCACTGCGCGAGGGCGCCGGCGAGCTGCTGGAGTCCCTGCGGCTGTTCGACGTCTACGAGAGCGAGCAGCTCGGAGAGGGCAAGAAGTCGCTGGCGTACGCGCTGCGCTTCCGCGCCCCCGACCGGACGCTGACCGTCGACGAGGCCTCCGCGGCCCGCGACGCCGCGGTCGCCCTGGCGGCCGAGCGGACGGGTGCCACACTGCGGAGCTAGGCGGGGTCCGACCCGCCGCGGTCGGATCGTCGCACGACGTTTGATGCGGTGCGCCCCACGAGGGATCTTCCCTCGTGGGGCGCACTTGGTTCGTGTGGGGCTGCGGTGCGGTCGCCTTGACGGCTGAGTGGGCGGGCGATGCTGCGGAGTTGGGCGGGGTCCCGCCCTTCGCGGTGGGATCGGTGCCCGTTGTCCGTTGGGGCGCGCACCATGGGGGATTCCCCCTCGTGGGGCGCACTTGGTTCATCTGGGGCTGCGGCGCGGTGCGGTGCGCCGCGGTCGCGCCGACGCTGAACGGGTTGGGCCAGGCTGCGGAGTTGGGCGGGGTCCCGCCCTTCGCGGTCGGGTCGGTGCGCGTTCTCCGTTGGGGGGCGCCCCTCGGCGGTCTTCCCTCGTGGGCCGCACTCGGATGATCCGGCGACGCGGTGATGTGCCGTGGCGGGCGTCGTGTGCCGCGGTCGCGCCGGCCGTCGAGCAGGCAGGCCATGCTGCGGAGTTGGGCGCGGTCCTGCCCCTCGCGGTCGGATCCGCGGGGGTTCCCCTCGTAGGGCGCACTTGGTTGTACCGGCAATGCGGCCAGGCGCCCTGCGCTCCGGCGTGACCGCCACCGAACGGACAGGGGCCACGCTGCGGAGTAAGACGGGTCCGGCCCCTCGTGGTCGGATCGTTGCGCGTTGTCCGGTGCGGTGCGCCCCACGGGGGGAACTTCCCCGTGGGGCGCACCCGGATGACCCGGCCATGCCGCGATGCCGCGCCAGGTGTCGCGCGCCCCGGCTCGTTTGGGCGGCGCCGGCGCCGACGGAACGCGTGGCTGTCCGGCCGCGGACCGCTCGCGGCCGGACCCGCGCCTCCCCGCGCGCTCCTGTGCACCACGGCCGCGCCGTCCGCCCCGCCACGGAGTGTCGGGCAGGCAGCGGGACGGACGGCGCGGAATCGGACCGCCGCACTGTACGAGGGGGAGCCGGCGGCCCGGCCGGCCTCTTACGAGGGATTCAAGTCAAGCGGCCGGAAACACACTGCGGCAGCGCGCGCACAGCCCGGCTTCGCGCACTTCGTTCACACCCCGTGTGAATCCGAACGCACTACGCTGTCGAGACGAAGCCACCGGGGGGCACCCATGCAGCCCAACACTCTGCTCGACGCGATCCTCGACGAGGCCGGGATATCCCACGCGGGACTGGCCGCGCACGTCAACCAGGCAGGGCGGGCCCGCGGCCTTGCACTCAGATACGAACACACCGCCGTGGCACGCTGGTTGAAGGGCCAGCGTCCGCGCGGTCAGGTGCCGGACCTGATCTGCGAGGTCGTCGCCGCCCGGCTGCACCGCCCGGTGACGCTCGACGACATCGGCCTCGGCGTGCCCGGCGAACCGGCCGCCCCGCAAGGCTCCGGCCTGTCCGGTTTCGTCGAACGGGCCACCGCCCTGTGGCGCTCCGACGAGCAGCAGCGCCCGCACATCCTGGGCGCGCCCGCCGTCACCGGTACGCCCGCCGTGATGCCCGTGTGGGAGTGGGAGAACCCGCCCGAGGACGTGGACGTCTCACGCGGAGGCAGGCACCGGGTCACCCCGACCGACATCGAGACGCTGCGGTCCGCTCGCGCCCACTACGAGCTGATGTACCGCAAGGCGGGCGGCGTCGCGACCCGCAGCCGCATCGTCGGCTTCCTCAACTCCGAGACGGCGCCCCTGCTGCGCGGCAGTTACACCGACGAGATGGGCCGCCAGTTGCACCGCGCCACCGGCGGCCTGGTGGCGATCGCCGGCATCTGCGCCTACGACTCGGACGCCCACGGCCTGGCCCAGCGCTACTTCCACCAGGCCCTGCGTCTGGCCAAGGCCAGCGGTGACCGGGGGCTTGGCGCGTATGTGATAGCGCTGCTGGTCAACCAGTCGCTGTTCATGAAGGAGTACCGGCAGGCCGTCGCGTTCGCCGAGGCAGCGCTGCGCGCCGCGGGCAAGCAGATCACTCCAGCGCTGGCGTCGGACCTGTACGCGATGCAGGCGAAGGCGTACGCGCACCTCGGCGACGCCACGGGCGCGCTGTCGTGCATCCGGCGGGCCGAGTCGGCGGCCGAACGGATCAGGCGCGGATACGAGCCGGACGAGACCGGCTATGTCCAGCCCGGCCTCGTCAACGTGCAGGTCGCGGAGGCGCTGCTCAGCCTCGGCGATCTGACGGCGGCAGGGGAGCACGCGGCGGCCGCCGTCGGCACTCCCGCGCACGACCGCGGCCGGGTGCACCGGCTCGCCATGCTCAGTCAGATCGAGCTGCGCCAGGGCAACGCCGACAAGGCGGTGGCCACCGCGGTCGAGATGGCGGAGCGGGCCCGGGGAATGGAGTCCATGCGTCTGCGCGAGAGACTGCGGGCGGTACGCGAGCACCTGGTACGAAGCGGCGGTGCGGGAACGGCTGACGCGGCCGAACTCATCGACGGCGCACTGCGCGTACCGCTGTAGACCCGCTCCCACCACACCGGATGCGGGTGCCGGCCCCTCGGCGCGGACGGTCGCGCCTGCCGCCGCGCCGGGGATGCATCGCTGTGCGCCTGCTGCGTGGACGCTCCTGCTGCGATATTGCCACTTACTGAGTGGAAGGTGGCAGAACCGTGCAGTGGACGAAGCAGAACGAACAAACCGTCTATGCGAACCGCTGGTTCAGCGTCAATCTCGCTGATGTCGAGCTGCCGGACGGTCGGCACCTCGACCACTTCCTGATACGGCTGCGGCCCGTCGCAGTGGCGACCGTCGTCAACGAGGCCAACGAGGTGCTGCTGTTGTGGCGGCACCGCTTCATCACCGACAGCTGGGGATGGGAACTCGCCGCGGGGGTCGTCGAGGACGGCGAGGACATCGCCGCCGCGGCGGCCCGCGAACTCGAGGAGGAGACCGGCTGGCGACCGGGACCCCTGCGCCATCTCATGAGCGTCGAGCCCTCCAACGGACTGACCGACGCCCGGCACCACATCTACTGGGCCGACGAGGGCGAGTACGTCGGGCACCCCGTGGACGACTTCGAGTCGGACCGCCGGGAATGGGTGTCCCTCAAACTGGTCCCCGACATGGTCGCCCGCGGAGAGGTCCCGGCCGCGAACATGGCAGCCGCGCTGCTCCTCCTGCATCACCTCAGGCTCGGGCAGGACGCTGTGCCCTGAATCCCGTACGGCGTCCCGGCGGCTAGTGGGCGAGAGCCTGCCAGAGCGCCACGACGAGTGCGCCCACGGCCGTGAGGGCGGCTACCGCGGGCAGTGGCCAGCGCGTGTGCTCCAGTGCCACGACCCGCTCGCTCAGGTCGTCGAGATCCTTGGCGGTCTGCTCGGCGCGCTGACTGAGCAGGGCCAGTCCTCCCTCCACCCGTGCCTGCGCAACGTCGAGGCGACGGCGTAACTCTGCGACATCTCCATGGACCACGGGATGCTCGGGGTCGACGGTCACAAGTCCGCTCCTTTCCGTAGTCGTCACATCCCTTGCATGCGCATGAGAAGTCAACTCGCCTGGCGGACGGGTGGGGAGAGTGTGCGCGTGGCATATGCGGGTCCGATGCGCACACGGTGTGTGAACGGAGCGGGCCCGGCACCGCGAACAGTGCCGGGCCCGTACCGGGCGAAGGCCCACGGTCCGTGATCAGGCGTCAGGGCGGAAGCCTGCGAAGGGATCAGGAGTAGGTGTAGAAGCCCGAACCCGTCTTCCGGCCGAGCCGGCCCGCCTCCACCATGCGCTGCAGCAGCGGGGGAGCGGCGTACAGGGGTTCCTTGTACTCCTCGTACATCGAGTTGGCGATGGAGACGATCGTGTCCAGGCCGATCAGGTCGGAGAGCTTGAGCGGGCCCATCGGGTGGGCGCAGCCCATCTCCATGCCGTTGTCGATGTCCTCACGGCCGGCGATACCCGACTCGAACATCCGGATGGCGGAGAGCAGATAGGGCACGAGCAGCGCGTTGACCACGAAGCCCGAGCGGTCCTGGGCCCGGATCGCATGCTTGCCGAGGGCCTTCTCCGCGAACAGCTGCGCCCGGCCGAGGGTGCCCTCGGAGGTGGTGAGGGCCGGGATCAGCTCGACGAGCTGCTGCACCGGGGCCGGGTTGAAGAAGTGGATGCCGACCACGTGGTCCGGACGCGAGGTGGCGACCGCGAGCTTCACCAGCGGGATCGAGGAGGTGTTGGAGGCGAGGATCGCGTCGGGGCGGGTCACCACCTGGTCGAGCACCTGGAAGATCTCGGTCTTCACCTGCTCGTTCTCCACGACGGCCTCGATCACCAGGTCGCGGTCGGCGAACTCGCCGAGGTCGGTGGTGAAGGTGAGGCGCGCCTGCGTCGCCTCTCGCTCCTCCTCGGAGATCTTGCCTCGCTCGGCTGCCTTGGACAGGGAGTTGAACAGGCGGGTCCGCCCGATCTCCAGGGCCTCGCCGGTGGTCTCGGCGACCTTCACGTCCAGTCCGGCACGGGCGCACACCTCGGCGATGCCCGCTCCCATCTGGCCGCAGCCCACCACTCCGACGCGTTCGATGTCGGTCACATCGTCCCTTTCGCTGATCTACGGCTGTGGCAGGTCCGTTCGGGTACCGGTCGCCTGCTCCATTCGTGCACGTTACTCCCAAGTATCGATGATCGATCGTGAGGGTGCGTGCATGCTTAGGCGCGGTAACGATCCGTGACGGTGTGGATCCACAGTGTACGAGGGCGGGGCAGATGAGCCGGTTGTCACGACGGGCGTTCGCGGTGGCCGCGTTGTCGGCCTTCACCACGGGCGCGGCGGCCGCACCGAGGCGACGGCAGGCGACCACCGAGCTGCGGGGGATGTGGCTCGCGACCGTGTTCAACCGTGACTGGCCCTCCCGCTCCGGCCTGTCGCCCGCCGTCCAGCAGGCCCAGCTGCGCGCTCACCTCGACACGGCGGTCCGGCGCGGGCTGAACGCGGTCTTCTTCCAGGTCCGCCCCACGGCCGACGCGATGTGGCCCTCGACGCACGAGCCCTGGTCCCAGTACCTCACCGGCACCCAGGGCAAGGACCCGGGCTGGGACCCGCTGGGTACGGCCATCGAGGAGGCGCACGCGCGGGGGGCTTCAGCTGCACGCCTGGTTCAACCCCTACCGGGTCGCCACCCACACCGACCTCTCGCGGCTCGTCCCCTCGCACCCGGCGCGCAGAAATCCCGGGTGGGTCGTGCCCTACGGCGGCATGCTCTTCTACAACCCCGGTCTGCCCCAGGTCCGCACCTTCGTCGAGGACGCGATCCTCGACGCCGTGCAGCGCTATCCGGTCGACGGCGTCCACTTCGACGACTACTTCTACCCGTATCCCGTCGCGGGCCAGGCCTTCAATGACGACGCGGCCTACACCGCACACGGCGGCGGCTTCCCGAGCCGGGCGGCCTGGCGCCGGAACAACATCGACCTGCTGGTGGAGGAGGTCGCGGCCCGCGTCCGGCGCGTCCGGCCCACCGCCGGCTTCGGGATCAGCCCCTTCGGGGTGTGGCGCAACGCCGCCACCGACTCACGGGGCTCGGCCACACGGGCCGGCGTCCAGACGTACGACGACCTGTACGCGGACACCAGGACCTGGGTGCGCTCCGGCTTGCTGGACTACATCTGCCCGCAGATCTACTGGAACATCGGCTTCGCCGCGGCCGATTACGCGGAACTCGTGCGCTGGTGGGCGAAGACCGTCCAGGGCACGGCCGTACGCCTGTACGTGGGGGAGGCGCTGTACAAGGCCGGTGACCCCCAGCAGCCCGCCGCCTGGCAGGACCCGGCGGAGCTCTCCCGGCACCTGACTCTGGCCGACCGCTACCCGCAGGTGCGCGGCCATGTCTTCTTCGCCGCCAAGGACATCGCGCTCGATCCGATCGGCGCGATGGCGCGGGTGGCCGCCGACCACTACAAGCAGCCGGCGAAGCCCCCGCGCTGACCCTGCCGGGCCTAGTGCCCGATCTGCCCGCTGATTTCCTTGTGGCGGATCTCCGTGTCGGGGCCCGGTGAGCACACGCCTTCGTGCCCGTCCTGGAAGCGGACGCGGTAGGGCGGGTTGCCATTCGTGCCCATGACTTCGACGATCTCACCGATCTTGTCGTGCTGCCCGACGATCCTGCCGTGCTGCACCAGTTTGTCGCCCACAGTTGCGCGCATCCGATGGGCCTCCTCGTCGCGTAAGCGTCGTCGGTCCTTGGCCGCGAGTCCGCGGCCCGGGAGCGCCGGTTCGTGCCCCGCCCCGGTCATGCTCTCGCCCGCTGCGTGACCGCGATGCAGACCAGGACCGCGACGGCCGTGAGCGGTGCGGCCGGAGTGAGGTGCTCGCCGAGGAGCAGTACCGACCACACCAGTGTGAGCAGCGGCTGAGCCAACTGCAACTGGCTCGCCCGGGGTATCCCCACGGCGGCCATCCCCCGGTACCAGACCACCAGTCCCAGGAACTGCGACCCGGCCGCCACCCACAGCACCCCGGTCACGGAGTGCACCGTAAGACGTACCGGCTCCCACGACAGGGCGACGAGCGCACCGGGCACGGTGAGCGGCAGGCACAGCACCAGTGCCCAGCCGATGACCTGCCAGCCGGGCATCACCCGGGCCAGCCGGCCGCCCTCGGTGTAGCCCGCCGCGCAGATCAGCAGGGCTCCGAAGAGGTAGGCGTCCGCACCCGTCAGTGCGCCGCCGCTCTGCTGCACGGTGAAGGCGATCACGGCGGCGGCGCCGGCCAGGGCCGCGAGCCAGAAGGTCCGGGAAGGGCGGGTGCCGACGCGCAGCGCGGAGAAGAGGGCGGTGGTCAGGGGAAGAAGCCCGACCACCACGGCGGCGTGCGCGGTGGTCGAGGTCTCCAGGGCGAGGGTGGTCAGCAACGGGAAGCCGACCACGACCCCGGCCGCGACGACGGCGAGGCCCGGCCAGTGCGGGCGGGCGGGCAGGGGCACGCGCAGCGCGAGCAGGCACCCGCTTGCGATCACCGCGGCCAGCACACTGCGCACCGCCACCAGCGACCAGGGCCCGAACCCGTCCAGTCCCCAGGCGGTGGCGGGAAACGTGAGCGAGAAGGCGACGACCCCGAGGGCTGCCTGCAGCGTGCCGGCACGGCGCAGGGAGGCCGAGGTGGCGTCCTGAGGATTCCCGGCGGCTCCGCTGCCTGGAGAGGCGCTCCCGGATGCCGGGCGCACCGCTATCGCGTTCTGAGGGGTAGCGCTATTCTCTGCTCTCATGCATGAGCGTAGCAGCGTGGGACAGTTGGCGGATCTGCTGCGACCGGAATTGAAGCGCTACTCTCCTGGAGAGAAGCTGCCGTCCAGCCGTGCCCTCGTCGAGCGGTTTCGGGTCAGCCCGGTGACCGTGTCGCGGGCGCTGGCGCAACTGGCCGCCGAGGGGCTCGTGGTGACGCGTCCCGGAGCGGGGGCGTTCCGCGCCGAGCCGCGCGCCGAGTCCCAGGCGGTGGGCGACACCGCATGGCAGGAGGTAGCGCTGAGCGCGGACACCACCGTGGAACTCGTGCCGCGCAGCGTCGACGCCTCTGGCGTACTGGCCTCGCTGGCCGCCCCGCCCGCCGGTGTCGTCGAGTTCAACGGCGGCTATCTGCATCCCGCTCTGCAGCCCGAGCGCGCGATGGGCGCCGCCCTGTCCCGGGCCGGGCGCAGGCCCGGAGTGTGGGCGCGGCCGCCCGTCGAAGGCATCGCCGAACTGCGCGAGTGGTTCGCACGGGGCATCGGCGGCGCGATCACCGCGGCCGACGTACTGATCACGGCGGGCGGCCAGTCCGCCCTCACCACCGCGCTGCGGGCCCTGGCATCCCCGGGTGCACCGGTCCTGGTGGAGTCGCCCACCTACCCCGGCATGCTGGCGATCGCCCGCGCCTCCGGCCTGAGACCGGTGCCCGTCCCGGTCGACGCGGACGGGGTGAAGCCGGAGCTGCTCGCCGACGCGTTCCGGGCGAGCGGCGCCCGCGTCCTCGTCTGCCAGCCGCTGTTCCAGAACCCGACCGGAGCCGTGCTCACGCCCGGGCGCCGTGGTGAGGTCCTGCGGATCGTGCGGGACGCCGGCGCCTTCGTGATCGAGGACGACTTCGTACGGCGGCTGGTCCACGAGGACTCAGGACCGGTGCCGCCCCCGCTGGCCGCCGAGGATCCCGACGGCGTCGTGGTGCACGTCTGCTCGCTCACCAAGGCGACCTCGCCCAGCTTCAGGGTCGCCGCCCTGGCGGCCCGCGGTCCGGTCCTCGAGCGGCTGCGGGCCATCCAGATCGTCGACACCTTCTTCGTGCCGCGCCCTTTGCAGGAGGCCGCGCTCGAACTCGTCGGCTCGCCTGCCTGGCCGCGTCATCTGCGTGCCGTCTCCGCCGAGTTGAGGCGCCGCCGCGACACGCTGACCACCGCTCTGCGTCTGGCTCTGCCCGGGCTCGCCCTGCCGCACGTCCCGGCCGGCGGCTATCACCTCTGGGTGCGGCTGCCCGAGGGCACCGACGAGTCCGCCCTCGTCGCGGGCGCCCTGCGCGAGGGCGTCGCGGTCGCCCCCGGACGCCCCTACTTCAGTGCCGAACCCCCCGCCGCCCATCTGCGGCTGAGCTTCGCGGCGGCCGCGGGGACGGGGGAGATCACGGAGGGCGTGCGCCGTCTGCGCACGGCCTGCGAGAAGGTGCTCCGGCCGACCGGGCGCGCCACGGGAACTGCACTCGACGCGGACGTTTCCGGCCGGTGACCATCGCGGACGCCGCCGACCGGTGCAGGGGCCGGGCGCGTGTCAAGACGGCGGTACCGTTGGTAACTCCTGAGTAACGCCCCCTTGACCTGCCCACATGGTGGGCACACGATCGCCGCATGCATCTTCGGGTCACGTTCGTCGCCGCAGCGCGTAGCTCGTCGCTGCTGGCGGAGCGGTTCCAGGACGACCGGCCGCTGGACCAGGCCGGTTGGGACGAGGTGCAGCGTGTCGCCCACGACCTGGTGCCGTTGGCGGCGGCCGAGCTGCGCTACTGCTCGCCGACCCCGCGGAACCGGGCGACCGGCGACGCGCTCGGGTATGCGCCACTGGTGCAGCCCGCGCTGCGGGACTGCGACATGGGCCGCTGGCGCGGCCTCACCCTGGGCGAGGCGATGGCCCGGGAGCCCTCCGCTGTGGACGCCTGGCTGGCCGACCCCCGTTCCGCGCCGCATGGCGGGGAGCCCCTGATGTCCTTCATCTCCCGTGTGGGCGGCTGGCTGGACACACGTCCCGTGGACGACGGCAGCCGCATCGTCGCCGTGACGGAGCCGGCGGTGGTGCGGGCCGCGCTGGTGTACGCGCTGAAGGCGGGACCGTCGTCGTACTGGAACATCGACGTCCGCCCGCTGTCCACGATCACGCTCGCCGGTCACAACGGGCGCTGGAACCTTCGCCTGGAAGCCGGGTCACAGGTCCGCGTCTGACCGGTCCCGCTCGCGCGTGTAGTCGGTGGTCAGGAGGAGGTCCTTCGCGGGTCCGCCGACCCTCCACACCGTGCGCCAGTGGTCCTGGTCGTGGACCGTGAACTCGCCCCGGTAGAGGTCCGCGGCGCACGGATGCTCGGCGACGTGGTGGCCGCGGGTGAGATCGAGGTCGTGGAACGGACCGCCGTCGGCGAACCGCACGTCCGAGGTGCCGGCCGACGTCCCGGGCAGGAACCGGAGTGTCCGCTCGGCGGGACGAGGCGTGCCCCGCCAGACGAACGTGCCCGACTCCTGGTGCAGCAGCCCGTCGCCGCCGTCCTCCAGTGGCGAGAACACGGTCGTCCCCTCGAAACGCCCCTCCTCACCGCTCGCGAGATCCCGCACGGTGCGCTCCACCCGCCAGCGCCCGGCGAGATGGGCCAGCACGTCGTTCACCGGCCAGAACTCACTCATCGTCTCCCTTTCCACCCTCCGGGCACGACACGCCTCGTCGAGGCGCCCGTGCCCTTCCTCCATCCTGCCGTGGATCAGGCGGAGGCAGCCGCGGCGGGGGCGGACGGCTCGCCGAGCGGCAGCAGGCCGCGCTCCGCGAACACCTTCTTCGCGGCGAAGGTCGCGTTGAGCGCCTTCGGTATGCCGCAGTAGATGGCCGAGTGCAGCAGCGCCTCGACGATCTGCTCGGGCGTGAGGCCCACATTCAGCGCCGCGCCCACATGCACATCCAGCTGGGCCTCACAGCCACCGAGGGCGGTGAGCATGCCGAGGGTCACCAGCTGGCGGTCGCGCGGAGCGAGCGCCGGCCGGTCGTATATCTCGCCGAAGGCCCACGAGACGATCTGGTGGCCGAGTTCGGGGCTGACGTCGGCGAGCGCGTCGAGGACCCGCTGTCCGGCCTCGCCGTCGACGTTGTTCAGGACCTCCAGGCCGTGGCCGAAGCGCTCTTCGCGGGTGGTGCTCTCGCTCATTCCCGTTCTTCCGTCCCCGGCTGCCGCTGCTCGAGCACCCGTTCGTAGTGGTCGATCTTGTCGTCCAGCGCGGCCGCGTTGCGGCGCAGGGCACGGATGTGGTCCGCGAGCTCGGCGCGATGCTCCCGGAGCATCGCCAGCCGGTCGCCGACCGTGGTGTCTCCGCGCGCCCGCAGCCGCGCGAATCGCTGCATGTCGGTGATCGACATGCCCGTCTCGCGCAGCCTGAGCAGGAACTCCAGCCAGGCCAGGTCCGCCGCGGCGTAGCGCCGCTGGTTGCCGGCGGTCCGGCCGACCCGTTCGATCAGCCCGGCCTTCTCGTAGTAGCGCAACGTGTCGTGCGTGAGGCCGGTGCGCTCGGCGACCTGGGCGATGGTCAGAGTCGGCTCCCGTTCGGGCGCCAGGGGCTCTCCGCTGGTCATGGAAAGACCGTAGGACCTGGAGCGCGCTCCAGGTCAAGCGCCGGCGCCGATCATCCGCCGAAGTAGGCCTGAGCTGCGCGAACGCCCTCCACCAGGGCATCCACCTCGTCCAGCGTGTTGTACACGTAGAAGCTCGCCCGGGTGGTCGCCGGAATCCCGTAGCGCCGTACGACGGGGCGGGCGCAGTGATGGCCCACCCGAACGGCGACGCCCCGCTCGTCCAGCACCTGGCCCACGTCGTGCGGATGGATGCCGTCGACCGTGAAGGAGACGGCGGAACCGCGGTCGGTGAGGTCGCGCGGGCCGACGATGTGCACGCCGGGGAGGTCGCCGAGGAGCTCGAGCGCGCGGGCGGTGAGCCGGTCCTCGTGCGCCGCCACCTCGTCCATGCCCAGCGCCTCCAGGTAGTCCACCGCCGCCGCCAGTCCGACCGCCTGGGCCGTCATCGGCACACCCGCCTCGAAGCGCAGCGGCGGGGGCAGGAAGGTGGTGCGGTCCATCTCGACGATCTCGATCATCGAGCCGCCGGTGAGGAACGGCGGTAGTCCCGCGAGCAGTTCGCGCCGGCCCCACAGCACGCCTACCCCGCTCGGGCCGAGCATCTTGTGCCCGGAGAAGGCGAGGAAGTCGGCGTCCAGATCGGATACGCGGACCGGCCGGTGGGGGACCGACTGGGCGCCGTCGACCACGACGAGGGCACCGAACGCGTGGGCGCGGTCGGCCAGTTCGCGTACGGGGTTGATCGTGCCGAGGACGTTGGACTGGTGGGTGACGGCAAGGATCTTGGTGCGCTCGTCGATGAGTTCGTCGACACGGGTGAGGTCGAGGCGCCCCTCGTCGGTGAGCCCGAACCAGTCCAGCGTCGCGCCGGTGCGCTCGGCGAGCTGCTGCCAGGGCACCAGGTTGGCGTGGTGCTCCATCTCCGTCACCACGATCCGGTCGCCGGGGCCGAGACGGCCGGCGTTGCCCAGGGCGTAGGCGACAAGGTTGATGCTCTCCGTGGTGTTCCTGGTGAAGACGACCTCGTCATCGGCGCCACCGATGAACCGGGCGACGGTGTGCCGGGCGTTCTCGTACGCCTCCGTCGCCTCCCCGGCGAGCTGGTGCGCGCCGCGGTGCACGGCGGCGTTGCGCGTCAGGTAGAAGTCCCGCTCGGCGTCGAGCACCTGGAGCGGCTTCTGGGTGGTGGCCCCGGAGTCCAGGTAGACGAGAGGGGCGCCGCTGTCCACCGTCCGTTCCAGGATCGGGAAGTCCTTGCGCAGTACGTCGACGTCGAAGGCCACGGCGGCTCACCTCTCACGGTTTCTGTATCGATTCTCCGTGAGTCACGCTAGGCCTTCTCACGGAGAATGACAAGGATTAGCATGAGGCCGTGGATCACGACGCCCCTGTCTACCTGCACCAGCTCCCGGTTCCCGGCGAGGAGCGTTATGTCTCCCTGGCGCTGGTGAACACGCGGTTCACCCTCAGCCATGGCCCCGTCGACCTGCTCGACGACGCCGAGGCGGCGCACCTGTGGCTCGTACGGCATCGGTTGCTGCCGGACCCGGTGGCGCTCAACGGCAGGCAGTTCGGGCGGCTGCTGGGTCTGCGCGAGGCGTTGCGCGCGCTGTTCGCGTCGTACGAGGCCCATGAGGTCCCCGCGACCGAGGACCTCGCGACCCTCAACGCCGCCCTGGCGGCGGCCCCCGCGACCCCCCGCCTCGCCTGGACGGCCGAAGGCCCGCACCGCGCCGCCGAGCCGGACACCGGCAACCCGGCCGCGGCGGCACTCTCCCTGCTGGCCGAGGACGCGGCCGACCTGCTCACCGGCTCCGAGGCCGAACAGCTCACGGAATGCGCCGCCCAGGGTTGTGACCGCTGGTTCCTGCGCTCGCACGGGGCACGGCGCTGGTGCACGACGAAGTGCGGCAACCGGGTGCGGGCGGCGCGGGCGTACGCGGCGCGCAAGGCGCGGTGAGGCGGCGGCGCGCGGTGGTCCCCTGTCGGCCGTCCCTGCGGCGGCGCAGCCAGCCGCGGCCGGTCGCGGGCGGCTGAACCGCGGGCGCGTGGGCGTGCCGAACGGCGGCAGGACCTTGAACCGCTCGTTCAAGGTGACGCGTATCGGCCGGCGGCTGAATACCGTGGTTTCACCACCCCAGGCCGGAACGGCAGAAGGCACCGTGTCGGCGACGACGAGGTGCTCTTCCCGGGAGGCCTGGTCGGTCTGCTCGACCGAGCGGGGTTCCTAGGCGCAGCCGCGTCCCGCCGTGAGGCAGGCAAGGCCCATGACGTCAGGCCGTCCGATAGAGGCGGAGCGCGACCAGGGACGCGACGAGCCCGTCGCCGCTGCGCGGATCGAATCCGGTGAGTTCGTGCCACCGGCTGAGTCGGTAGGCCAGCGAGTTCGGGTGCAGATGCAGAGCGCGGGCCGCCGCGGCGACCGACAGACCGTGGTCGGCGAATGCGACCACCGCCTCGGCGAGGTGGGAATCCGTGCGCGCGGTGGCGACGGCCTTGGTGAACAGCGGGGCCAGCCGGGTTGCCTGCCCGCCGAGGCCGGCTGCGAGCCAGGCGTCGACGAAACGGACGACGCGGTGCTGCCCGTCTGTCAGAGACAGCGCCTGTGTCGCGTCGGTGATGCTGTCCACCGCCCCGGCCAGGCCGGGCCGCAGAAGACCGACCCCGACCGCGGCACCCGCGCCCGGCGGCGGGATTGCTGCGGCGGCCGCGGTGACCGTTTCCGGGTCGTGCCGCTGGCCGAGGACCAGGAGCCGGGTGCCGGCGGTGGCGCAGTGGAGTTCGCCGGGCACGGTGGTCAGACGGTGCCGTAGTTGTTCGGTGCGGTCGTCCGGCCAGTCCTCCGCCGGCAGGCACAGCGCTTGGAACTCGCCGTCCGACTGGTATCCGAGCGACTCGGCCAGCGTGGCCGCGGGCTCCAACTGGACCGGGTCGGCGGTGAGCGCAGCGAACAGCCGGTGGGCGAGCGTGGCCCGGGTGACCTGGGCGCGCTGGATTTCCTCCCCGTATGCCTCGGACGCGTTGCCGGTGAGGACCCGGATCCAGGTCCAGATGAGAGTGACCAGATAGGCCAGGTCGCCGACGTGCTCGGGGTGGTCGGCCGCGGCCCGTCGCAGGATGGTGTTCCAGGCCTCGCGGAAGGTGATGTGGTAGGCCCCGAGCATCAGTTCGATGGGTAGGCCCTGCTCGGCGCGCCGTCGGCCGAGTTCGCGGGCGTGTGCGATGTGCTCTTGGTGCGGCGGGCTCTGCTCCGCGATGCCGGCCAGCAGCATGCGGCCCTGATACAGCACGAACTGGCGGTGTTCCTCCGCCGGTATGAAGGCGTATTCGGGGATCTCGGCCCGGATGCGCCTGACCATCTCGTGACTGATCCCCGGCAGGTCCTCGGTGATCTGTGCGCAGATCTGGGCCACGGCCTGCCGGGCCGCGTCCGAGAGCGGCGTCGATGGATCAGCGGAGTTCGTGGATTCCACAAATCGGAGCCTAGCATTTCCGGCTTTTCCCCGTAGATCCGCTGAATCCGTAGTGGAAAGCTCGATGTGTCGAGGCGAGCAGCGTGCGACGGGCGCACCCGCCGGAATCGAGGTCAGGCATGTCGGGCGACTACACCGTTGGCGACTACCTTCTCGCCAGGCTCGCCGAGATCGGTGTCCGGCACGTGTTCGGGGTGCCGGGCGACTACAACATGGCGTTCCTCGATCACGTCGTCGACCACGACCGGATCGCCTGGGTCGGCAACGCCAACGAGCTCAACGCGGCCTACGCGGCCGACGGCTACGCCCGCGTCAACCGGGCTGGTGCCCTCCTGACCACGTACGGCGTGGGCGAGCTCAGTGCGATCAACGGGATCGCGGGTGCCTACGCCGAGTACGTGCCGGTGATCCACATCGTGGGCGCACCGTCCACGGCGGTGGAACAGGCCGGCGCCCTGGCCCACCACACCCTCGGTGACGGCGACTACCGGCACTTCCTCCGGGCGCACGCGGAGGTCACCGTGGCCCAGGCGTACCTGAGTGCGGGCAATGCGATCGCCGAGATCGACCGGGTACTGGCCACCAGCCAAAGGGAACGTCGTCCCGGCTACCTGGCGCTGCCCACGGATGTGGCGGCGAGCCCGGCCGAGCCGCCGGCGGGCCCGCTGGTCGTGCCGGCGCCGGAGGTCTCGGCCCGGGTACTGGCCCGGTTCACCGATGCCGTGCGCACCATGCTGGCCGAGGCCGGCACGCTGGGTGTGCTTGCCGACTTCCTGGTCGACCGGTTCGGTGTTCGGGCCGAGCTTGCCGAGCTGGTCGCCGCCGGGCAGGTCCCGAATTCGACGCTGTCCATGGGCAAGGGCGTGCTCGACGAGAGCGAGCCGAACTTCGTCGGGACCTACAGCGGCGCCTTCAGCGCGAAACGGGTGCTCGCCGCCGTCGAGCAGGCTGATCTGCTGCTGTCAGTGGGTGTGCGGTTCAGTGACAGCACCACCGGGTTCAGCCACCGTATCGACCCGGACCGGACCATCGACGTGCAGCCCTTCGCCACCTGCATCGGCGACCGGGTGTTTGCGCCCTTGCCGATGCGGGACGCGGTCCGTGCACTGACCGCACTGGTGGCCGAGTCCGGCCGGTCGTGGGCACACTCGGATCTTCCGCCGGATCCGGCTTCCGACCTGGTTGGCGACACAGCCTCCGGCGGTGCGGACAGTCTGCGCCAGGCAGATTTGTGGTCGGCGGTCGAGAGGTTCCTGCGGCCGGGCGACATAGTGCTCGCCGAGCTCGGCACCTCGCTGTTCGGAGCACAGGCGATGCGGCTACCGGCTGGGGCGACCTTCATCGGCCAGCCACTGTGGGCCTCCATCGGGTACACCCTTCCGGCGACCCTCGGCGCGCAGCTCGCGGCGCCCGGGCGGCGCACGATCCTGCTCATCGGGGACGGCTCCGCAATGGTGACCGCACAGGAGCTCGGCACACTTCTGCGAGAGGGCTGCACGCCGATCGTGCTGCTGATCAACAACGGCCGCTACACCATCGAAAACGCAATCCACGGCAAGGAGCGGCGCTACAACGACATTTCCCTGTGGAACTGGACGCTGCTTCCTGCGGCCATGGGAGGCGAGTCGGTGACCACCATGCGGGCGAGCACACCCGACGAGCTGTACGCGGCGCTGGCCCGCGCCGCTGATCCGACCGATCTGGTCCTGCTGGAGGCCGTACTGCCCGCGACAGACATCCCGGACGTGCTGCGGGCCGCGGTCCGATCTCTCGCCGCCGCCGACGATTCCGACCTGGCCGGCTGACCCCGACGGCACCCGGGCCGGCGGGGTGGTTCACGCTCCCTCGTCACGGCTCCGCATTGCCGGCCAGGGTTTCGCTGTACCGCCGATGCCCACCCGTTCCCCTGCCGAGGAGCAACGCAGCATGACCATCCCGCATCCCACGCCGTACCCGCAGCCCTTCCTCACTCCCGACCCGAAGGC
Organism: Streptomyces sp. NPDC001156; assembly: GCF_053598275.1. Classification (NCBI taxonomy): domain Bacteria; kingdom Bacillati; phylum Actinomycetota; class Actinomycetes; order Kitasatosporales; family Streptomycetaceae; genus Streptomyces; species Streptomyces sp. NPDC001156. Next base: position 42,143 of record NZ_JBSFJX010000019.1, read on the forward strand.
GGCCTCCGAAAGCCGCATCGCGGACTTCGCCCGGTGGGCCGCCCGGCACCGGAGCGCCGAAGGCGCCCACGACCCGACCGACTACCAGGCGCTGTACCGCTGGTCCGTCACCGATCTGGAAGGGTTCTGGGCCGCGGTATGGGAGTACTTCGCCATCGATGCGACAACCCCGTACGAGCGGGTGCTGGCCCAGGAGACCATGCCCGGAGCCCGCTGGTTTCCCGGTGCCACCCTCAACTACGCTCACCACGCGTTGCGCAACCTGCACCCGGACGCCCCCGCGATCACCGCGCTGGACGAGACCGGCGCCTCCTACGAGATCACGGGCCGGCAGCTGCGCGCCCAGGTCGCCTCCGTCGCGGCCACCCTGCGCGATCTGGGCGTCGGACAGGGCGATCGAGTGGTGGGATACCTGCCCAACACCCCCCACGCCGTCATCGCCTTCCTCGCCACCGCTGCCCTGGGCGCGGTGTGGTCGGTGTGCGGCCAGGACTACGCACCCAAGGCCGCCGCCGACCGCTTCGCCCAGCTCGAACCGACGGTGCTCATCACCGCGGACGGCTACCTCTTCAACGGCACCACTCACGACCGCCGCGCCTCCTCGCTCGAACTGGCGCGCGCCCTGCCCTCCTTGAAGGGCACGGTGCTCGTGGACCACGTGGACCTCGCGTGGCCCGAGCGCGGCCACTCGGGGCTGACAGTTCCATGGCAGGACGCGGCCACCCGTATCGAGACCCTCACCGTCGCCCTGGTGCCGTTCGACCACCCTTTGTGGGTCGTCTTCTCCTCCGGCACCACCAGCCTGCCCAAGGGCATCGTCCACGGGCACGGCGGGGTCCTGCTCGAGCACCTCAAGACCCTCGGCCTGCACTGCGATCTGGGCGCCGGGGACCGCCTGATGTGGTACACCACCACCCACTGGATGATGTGGAACCTGGTCGTCTCCACCCTGCTGACCGGTGCTGCCACCTGCACCTACGACGGCAGCCCGGCGCCGCATGCGCACCCGGACATCCTGTGGGAGCTGGCGGCCCGCCACAAGGTCACCGTCTTCGGCACCAGCCCCCAGTACCTGCTGGCCATGGCAAAACTGGGCATCGAACCCTCCGCGCACGACCTGTCGGCCATCCGCATCGTCGGCTGCACCGGCTCGGCTCTGCCCGCCTCCGCCTATCCCTGGGTCCGTGACCATGTGGGGTCCGGCATCCAGCCGGCCTCGACCAGCGGCGGCACCGACGTCGTCTCCGGCTTCGCCGGCAGCGCTCCTACGACGCCTGTCTGGGCGGGGCAGCTGTCCGCTCCCAACCTGGGCGTGGCGCTGGCCGCTTACGACGCCACGGGCACCCCGGTCCGCGACCGGGTCGGCGAACTGGTCGTCACCCGGCCCATGCCGTCCATGCCCCTGTACTTCTGGAACGACCCCGACGGCAGCCGCTACCGCGACGCCTACTTCGCTACCTACCCGGGTGTATGGCGGCACGGCGACTGGATCACCCACACCTCGCACGGCTCGGTGATCGTGCACGGCCGCTCCGATGCCACCCTCAACCGCAACGGTGTGCGCCTGGGCAGTGCCGACATCCACGACATCGTCGAACGCCTCCCCGAGATCACCGAGGCCCTCGTCATCGGCGCGGAGGAACCCGACGGCGGCTACTGGATGCCCTTGTTCGTCGTCCCCGCCCCCGGCGTCACTCTGGACGACGCCCTGCGCGACCGGATCTGCGAAGCGATCCGTACCGGCGCCTCACCCCGCCATGTCCCCGACGAGATCGTCGCCGTGCCGGCCATCCCGCACACGAAGACCGGCAAGAAGCTCGAAATCCCCGTCAAGCGCCTCCTCCAGGGCGCCCCAGCCGAGCAGGTCCTCAATGCCGCAGCGGTCGACAACCCTGACCTGGTCGCCTACTTCGCCCGCCTGGGCGCCGAACGCCAAAACCGGCAGCGCGGCCTCATCGCGACCGCAGACGACGACAAAGCCAGGAGCGGCACCTGACGTCACCGACAGGTCACATCGGCGGTAACACCACTGTGGTTCATTTTCTCCCCCGGCGGCGGGATGGAAGCGCATCAGTAACACCGCGGGCCTGGGCGGGGGTACTGCGGCGGATCAGTACGGTCCGTGCGAGCAAGTGTGAGTACCTCCTGGGGCATGGCGTGAAAAGCCTGATCGCAGCGGTGCTCACGTGGCAGTTCGTCGACTTGTGGGTACCGGGGCAGCAACAGTTCCTGGGCGTGGCCGCCGCGTTGGTCATGGCCAATGCGTCCACGGTCTACAGCTCGGTGGTCCACGCTGTGCGCCGGGTGGCGATCCGGGTTTCGGGGGCGTCCCTGGCTGTCGCCGCCGCCTGATCCAACTGGACGTCTGCCATGACGTCCAGTCCGGGATTCCCCTGGGTCCGGAATTTCCCGTCCGAATGCGCGAAGTGTGAGCTATCGAATCCAGACCCGGTGTTCCGGTCCGGCGACCGACTTGACCAGATGAGGCAGAAAGTGCGCAAGTTTTCCGTGATCAATGAATTGGATGAATCGACCGGGCTGCAGCAGGAGATGGCGGTCTGGCGCAATCGGTTCCTGCGGTTGCTCGACCGGACACCGGCACCAACCGCGATAAGCCGTCCAGACGGCCTGCTGGTGATCGCCAACCCGGCATTTTCCGCACTGTGGGGCTTGACGCCAGGGCACATACGCGATCGCAATCTGCTCGATCTACTGGTCTCCATGGACGAGGAGTCGTTGCTCAAGCTCACCGAGGGGCTTCGGCACGGGCGTCGCTCCCGTTACCCGATTCGTGTCGAGTGGAATGCCCAAGGTCTGACCAGAAGCGGGCAACTCACTGTGGAAGCCGTCAGCGACGAGGTCATCGCTCCGACGCTGCTGATCGCATCCCTGGACGCCGACCCGACGGCACACGGCGCGCAACCGATTCCGGCGCAAGTCTTGTCCGCACTGGAAGCCCGTATTTTGGCACTGGTCGCATCCGGAGCCACGTCCGCGCTGACCGCCCGGTCGGTCGGTCTTACGGCGGACGGCGTGAATTACCATCTCTCCCGCCTGTGCTGCATGCTCAAAGTTCCGAACAGAACCGCACTGGTCGCCAAGGCGTATGTCCTCGGCCTTCTGCGCCCCACGTCCTGGCCCCCTGATTCATAAGAAAGCCAGTGAAGCCAGGTAACCGCGGCATCGGAGTCAGTGATGCCAAGCTGAGGCGCCGGATCGCCGCAGGTCATGTCATGTTACAGCTGTCCCGTTCAGTACCACGTCGTGGCACAGTGATCCGTCGCCGATCTGGACGATGTCGGCGTGGGGTTGGTAGCTGTCCGCGGTTGCAAGAAGGAGGCAGGATCCGGATCCTGGCCGATCAATTTCGTACCAGCCATCAGATTGCGCGCTGATCCGGCCCAGTTGGCTTCCTTCCAGCGAGAGAAGGGTTATGGCTGCCGTGGGCACGACGTCTCCGTGCGAGTTCCGCACCCGGCCGAACACGCGGGACACCGCCTGAGAAGGAGGAGGTGGCGTGGCGGCGATGCGCTGGTCGGACGCCGCAGTTCGCAGGGCATGCTTCCCAGCGGGTTGGTGCAGTGTGACGCCGGGCGGGGCTTCGGGGGGAGTGTGGGAACCGGAGTGCGCGGCGGCGATCTGATCGCTCGTGAGACGCTGGTGACCGCCGTGATCGCGGATCGACGCGACGACCAAGCCCAGACCCAGGCCAAGGACACATCCCACGGCGATCATGATCCAGCCACGCGTCAGGCCGGCATCGGCTCGGGCGTCGAAGTAGAGGATCGCGCGAACGCCATCGTTGATCTGGCGCATCGGTTCGAACTCGGCCAGCCAGCGGTAGGGGCCGGGAACAGTCTGGAGTGGAAAGCTGCCGCCGGACGAGGGCACTGCCAGGGCGACGAAAAAGAGCATGCCGACGAGCGACCCGAGCCCTCCGACCAGCGAGATGACGGCCTGAGCGCTCACCCCGACGGCGATCGAGGCGCATACGGAGTAGATCCACAGTTGGCCGAAGTGGGGTGTGTCCATATGAAGGACGCATGTGCACGTGAGCAGCACCGCGGTGGCGGTGACCAACGACAGAACGCTCGACATGGCGGTCTTGGCCACCAGTGTCTGGGTGCGTGTGATCGGTACCGGGAGCCTGCTGAACCAGCGACGTCCACGCTCGGACGACTGGTACCCCAACGCGAAATCGACCGAGCTGCTGACGACACCAGCACCCAGATACGCGCCAAGGGTAAGGACAAGGCTGACGTAGAAGGCGCTGAGGCCGAAGCCGGAGTGGCCGCCGACAGGGCGGTGTTCGGACGTGTGCAACGTGACGGGGTGGGCCAGCAGTATCCCCTCGGCTGCGGGGATCGGTCGGTGGCTTTCGTGATGTGCGAGCTTCACCTGCTCGGCCAGCTGCGCGGCGACACGACTTGAGATGGTTCGAGTGGTGTGCTCCCCGATGGCTTGAACCAATGAGGTGGCCACGCTGCCGGAACGGGGATTGGTGAGCAGGTGGACGGTCGGCTGCTGGGGGGCTGTCCCGTGCGGAGCGACAGGACGCGTCAAGGCAACGACGTTGCTGCTGAAATCCGCCGGAATGATCAAGGCACCGTAGACCGCGTCCTTGTCCATCTCGGCTTCTGCCTCACCCAGGCCCAAGGGCCGCCATTCGACGCGTTGACGGGAATCCGGCGCGGTCGTGATGCCGTGAGCGATTTGGGGACCGAGGTTCACCTTTCGGTCGCCGGCGTGAAATCCCTGGTCCTCGTCGACGATGGCGATCGGGAGACGGTGGAGGTTGCCGGTGGGGTTGATGATGCCTCCGATGTAGGACAGCGACACCACCACGCTTACGACGATCATGACGAACGCGGGGAAAAACCAGAGGCTTCGTCGGCCCAGCAGGCGCCGGGCGGTGGCCTTCGGCACGCCGGGAACGTTGGTCCTCATCGGTGTCGGATGCCTTTCGGTTGCTGTGGAGTCGCGGGACAAGACCCGAGCGCCGGTATAGGTGGGCTGTACAGCGCGGGTCGAGCGCCGTCAGCGTGCGCTGATGCATCTGTGCGAGCGCCGCGCCTGGCGTCTACACCTTCCGGTGCCGCTCCGCCCCGCGGATGCGGCACGGCGACCCATGCTCATCGGGCCCGTATTTCCATCATGAGGTGCGGGCCATCTCGATTCACCGGCATGGCCTACATGAACTTGTAGTTGATTGGCGTCTGGTGGATGGCAGGACACTCAGAGCCGTGCTACTCGACGAACGACATTCTTCAGCCATGTTGTCTGCCAGAGTGCCGGACGGAATTGCAGGAGCCCTCAGAGCGGATCCGGAGGACTCGGCAGGCACGTACGTTGGTTTGATCTGGCCTAACCGGGCCGCACTGTGCCGACCGCACCACCAGCTCGGATTCCGCTGCCCTGGCTCCAGGGCAGCGGCCAAGGGAGTCTGGCGGTGCTGGATGATCGGGAGACGATCACCCCGACTGCAAGGGGGGTCGACTGTCGATCCTCGTCGCACGGGCTTCGACAGAGTCCCGCTGTCGAGGATTGCATAAACGTGCAATGGAACGTATAGTCATGCCATACAGGAGGAGGGTTCCATGGCGGTACGCGCGGCGGTGGCCGGAGCGAGTGGTTACGCGGGTGGGGAGCTGCTGCGTCTGCTGCTGGCGCACCCGGAGGTCGAGATCGGTGCCCTGACCGGGAACTCCAACGCCGGTCAGCGGCTCGGCGCGCTGCAGCCGCATCTGCTGCCCCTCGCCGACCGGACATTGCAGGAGACCACCCCCACGGTCCTCGCCGGACACGACGTCGTGTTCCTCGCCCTGCCCCACGGGCAGTCCGCCGCCGTCGCCGAGCAGCTCGGGCCCGAGGTGCTCGTGGTCGACATGGGCGCCGACTTCCGGCTCGAGAGCGCGGCCGACTGGGAGAGGTTCTACGGCACCCCGCACGCCGGGACCTGGCCCTACGGCCTGCCCGAACTGCCGGGCGCCCGCGCCGCGCTGGAGGGGTCCAAGCGCATCGCGGTGCCCGGTTGCTACCCGACCGCCGCCTCGCTCGCGCTCTTTCCCGCGTACGCCGCAGGGCTCGCCGAGAACGAGGCAGTCATCGTCGCGGCCTCCGGCACCTCCGGCGCGGGCAAGGCCCCCAAGCCGCACCTGCTCGGCAGCGAGGTGATGGGGTCGATGTCCCCGTACGGTGTCGGCGGTGTCCACCGGCACACCCCGGAGATACTCCAGAACCTCCGCGCCGCCGCCGGCGAGCACGTGTCCGTCTCCTTCACGCCGACCCTCGCGCCGATGCCCCGGGGCATCCTCGCCACGTGCAGCGCGAAGGCAACGCCCGGCGTCACCGCCGAATCGGTGCGCGCCGCGTACGAGAAGGCGTACGCCGACGAGCCCTTCGTCCGGCTGCTGCCCGAGGGGCAGTGGCCCGCCACCGCGTATGTCTACGGTTCCAACGCCGTTCAACTGCAGGTCGCGTACGACGTCGCCGCGCACCGCATCATCGCGATCAGCGCCATCGACAACCTGACCAAGGGCACCGCGGGCGGCGCCGTGCAGAGCATGAACATCGCCCTCGGGCTCGACGAGAGCACCGGGCTTTCCATGATCGGAGTCGCACCGTGAGTGTCACGGCAGCAAAGGGGTTCCGGGCAGCGGGGATCGCCGCCGGGATCAAGGAGAACGGCAATCCGGACCTGGCCCTCGTGGTCAACGACGGGCCCCGTCGTGCCGCCGCGGGCGTCTTCACCTCCAACCGCGTGAAGGCCGCACCGGTGCAGTGGTCCGAGCAGGTCCTCAAGGCCGGACAGGTCTCCGCGGTCGTCCTCAACTCCGGCGGCGCCAACGCCTGCACCGGTCCGAAGGGCTTTCAGGACACGCACGTCACCGCGGAGAAGACCGCCGAGGTCCTCGGCCGGGGCGCCATCGAGGTCGCCGTATGCTCCACCGGCCTCATCGGCGTCCTGCTGCCGATGGGCAAACTGCTCCCGGGCATCGAGACGGCCGCCGCCCAGCTGTCCGAGCACGGCGGCGAGAAGGCCGCCATCGCCATCAAGACCACCGACACCGTGCACAAGACGTCCGTCGTGAGCAAGGAGGGCTGGACCGTCGGCGGCATGGCCAAGGGCGCCGGCATGCTCGCCCCCGGCCTCGCCACCATGCTCGTGGTCATCACCACGGACGTCGACGCCGACGACGAGACGCTGGACAAGGCCCTGCGAGCGGCCACCAAGGTCACCTTCGACCGGGTCGACTCCGACGGCTGCATGTCGACCAACGACACCGTGCTCCTCCTGGCCTCGGGCGCGTCCGGGATCACCCCCGGCGACGAGGAGTTCGCCGAGGCCGTCCGCGAGGTCTGCGCCGACCTCGGCCGGCAGCTCATCGGCGACGCCGAGGGCGCGAGCAAGGACATCAAGGTCGAGGTGATCAACGCGGCGACCGAGGAGGACGCCGTCGAGGTGGGCCGCTCCATCGCCCGCAACAACCTGCTCAAGTGCGCGATCCACGGCGAAGACCCCAACTGGGGCCGTGTCCTGTCGGCGATCGGCACCACGAAGGCCGCCTTCGAGTCCGACCAGCTCAATGTCGCCATCAACGGCGTCTGGGTCTGCAAGAACGGTTCCGTGGGCGAGGACCGGGAGCTCGTCGACATGCGCTACCGCGAGGTGCACATCGTCGCCGACCTCGCCGCGGGCGGAGCGACCGCCACCATCTGGACCAACGACCTGACCGCCGACTACGTCCACGAGAACAGCGCCTACTCCTCATGAACAACGGAACGACGCGCAAGCACACCGCGCTCCCCAAGGCGCAGATCCTCATCGAGGCACTGCCCTGGCTGACCCGCCACCACGGCAAGACGGTCGTCATCAAGTTCGGCGGCAACGCCATGGTGAACGAGGAGCTGAAGGCCGCCTTCGCCCAGGATGTGGTGTTCCTGCGGCACGCGGGGCTGAAGCCGGTCGTCGTACACGGCGGCGGACCTCAGATCAGCGCCGCCCTGGACCGGCACGGCATCGTCAGCGAGTTCAAGGCGGGCCTGCGGGTCACTACCGAGGACGCCATGGACGTGGTACGGATGGTGCTGGCCGGACAGGTGCAGCGTGAGCTGGTCGGGCTGCTCAACCAGCACGGCCCGCTCGCGGTCGGCCTCACCGGCGAGGACGCACACACCATCACCGCCACCAAGCACCGGCCCGAGATCGACGGCGAGTCCGTCGACATCGGGAGGGTGGGCGAGATCACCGAGATCGACACGGGCGCGATCGAGGCCCTGCTCGCCGACGGCCGCATCCCGGTCGTCTCCTCCATCGCCCGCAGTCAGGACGACGGACATGTCTACAACGTCAATGCTGATACGGCGGCTGCGGCTCTGGCTGCGGCACTGGGCGCCGAAACCCTCATGGTCCTCACGGACGTCGAAGGCCTCTACGAGGACTGGCCCCACTCCGACGAGGTGATCAGCCGCCTGACCGCCACCCAACTGGAAAAACTGCTGCCGGAGCTGTCCTCGGGCATGGTGCCGAAGATGGAGGGTTGCCTGCACGCCGTCCGCAATGGCGTCAACACCGCCCGCGTCATCGACGGCCGGGTCCAGCACTCGATCCTGCTGGAGATCTTCACCGACGAGGGCATCGGCACGATGGTCCTGCCCGACGCATCCGATCAGGGGAACAAGGGGGACGCGGTATGACCGCCGGCTCGGCCAACGAGCAGCTCACCCAGCGGTGGCAGGGTGCGCTGATGAACAACTACGGCACCCCCCGGCTGCCCCTCGTCCGAGGTGAGGGCACCCGGCTGTGGGACGCCGACGGCAAGGAGTACCTCGACTTCGTCGGCGGCATCGCGGTGAACGCGCTCGGCCACGCCCACCCGGCCGTCGTGGAGGCGGTCGGCAGGCAGATCGCCTCCCTCGGCCATGTCTCCAACCTGTTCATCGCCGAACCGCCCGTCGCCCTGGCCGAACGGCTGCTTCAGCTCTTCGGCCGGGACGGCAAGGTGTTCTTCTGTAACTCCGGAGCCGAGGCCAACGAGGGCGCCTTCAAGATCGGCCGGCTGACCGGGCGCACCCATATGGTCGCCACCGAGGGCGGCTTCCACGGACGCACCCTGGGCGCCCTCGCGTTGACCGGCCAGCCCGGCAAGCAGGAACCCTTCCTTCCGCTGCCCGGCGATGTCACGCACGTCCCCTACGGCGATGCGCAGGCCCTGGCCGCCGCGGTCACGGAGGACACCGCCCTGGTCATCATCGAGCCGGTCCAGGGCGAGAACGGGGTCGTCGTCCCGCCCGCCGGCTATCTCAAGGCGGCACGCGCGATCACCGCCGCCACCGGGGCGCTGCTCGTCCTCGACGAAGTGCAGACCGGTGTCGGACGCACCGGGCACTGGTTCGAGTACCAGGCCCACGAAGGCGTGCTGCCGGACGTGGTCACGCTCGCCAAGGGGCTCGGCGGCGGCCTGCCGCTCGGCGCCACCGTGGCCTTCGGCCGCGCCGCGGACCTGCTCCAGCCGGGACAGCACGGCACGACCTTCGGCGGGAACCCCGTCGCGTGCGCCGCCGGGCTCGCCGTCCTCGACACCATCGCGGGCGAGGGACTCCTGGACAACGTCAAGCGGCAGAGCGAGAAGCTGCGCGACGGAATCGAGTCCCTGGGGCACCCGCTCGTCAGCCATGTCAGGGGCTCCGGCCTGCTCCTGGGTATCGTGCTCACCGAGCCGCTCGCGCCGCGGGCGCAGCAGACGGCTCAGGACGCCGGTCTCCTGGTGAACGCGCCCGCCCCGAACGTCGTACGGCTGATGCCGCCGCTGAACCTCGGCGACGACGAGGTGGAGGTGTTCCTCCGGGCGCTTCCCGGTGTCCTCGACGCAGTGAACGGGGACGGACGAGCCGGAGAATGAGACGACGATGAGTCAGGCGCAGGACCACGAGCACGCGGGGCCCGCCCTGCCACAGACCCGCACCGCACGCCACCGCCGGATCGTTGACATCCTCAACCGGCAGCCGGTGCGCTCCCAGAGCCAGCTGGCGAAACTCCTCGCCGACGACGGGCTGAGCGTCACCCAGGCGACGCTCTCCCGGGACCTGGACGAGCTGAACGCGGTGAAGATCCGCAACACCGATGGAGACCTCATCTACGCGGTCCCCAGCGAGGGCGGCTTCCGCACCCCGCGCGCACCGCTCGGCGAGTCGGCCAAGGAGGAGCGGATGCGGCGCCTGTCCCAGGAGCTGCTGATCTCCGCGGAGGCCTCCGCCAATCTTGTGGTCCTGCGTACACCGCCGGGTGCGGCCCAGTTCCTCGCCTCGGCCATCGACCAGGCGGAACTGCACGACATCCTCGGCACCATCGCGGGCGACGACACACTGTTGCTGATCAGCCGCGACCCGACCGGTGGCCAGGCGCTGGCGGACCATCTGCTGCGGCTGGCGCAGAACAACCACTGAGACACGTTCGGGAGGGCGCACCGGACCGGTACGCCCTCCCGAACCTGTCTCTCCTGCTCACCCCGGGGCGCGTGCCCGTCATCCCAGGCGCGCCGCAAGGCCTCCCGTGCATCGCACGTCGTCGCCCGCAGTGATCAGCAGGGCCTCCACGTCCGGCAGGGACTCCAGCCAGTCCAGCGCCTGTCGCGAGCCCATCGCGAACGCGGCCGTGGCCCAGCAGTCGGCCCAGGTCAGCCGGGGGCCCACCACGGTCACCGCCACCAGATCCGTGACAGCGGATCTGCCGGTGCGGGGGTCGACGATGTGCGCGCCGCGCTCCGCGGTCCCGGACGTGGCCACGGCCAGTTCACGGTCGACGGCCGCGGAGACCACCGCCGCGAGCCCGCCGGGCCGCAGCGGGTCCGCGATGCCCACGCGCCAGGGCCGGTGCGGCGCGGGCACGCCGTACATCTGCACGTCTCCACCGCCGTTCACGCTGACCCCGTCCGCCCCGGACGCCGCCAGCTGCCGGGCCGCCCGTTCGACCGCCCAGCCCTTCACGATCCCGGTCGGGTCGACCTCGCCCTGGAACCTCGTGCTGAACCAGCCGTCGCTCACCCGCTCCGCCTCGGCGCCGAGGGTGAGCACCTCGGCGACCTCCGGGTCGCACTCCTCGACCGTCAGCTCTCCACGGGCCAGCCGCGAGACCTGGCTGTCCTCCCGGTAGGTGCTGAACACCTCGTCGACGCGGTGCAGGCCCGCGACCGCCTGGTCCAGCGCGGTCCGTACGGCACCCGGCGCGCCTCCGCGCACGTCGAAGGAGACGACGGTGCCCATCACCTCTTCCACATGGCGCAGCGCGGGCGGTGCTCCGGTGGGGTCGGTCATCTGGCCGACCACTTAGCCACCGGCCTTGTCGAGGGCCGACTGCAGCGACTCCTTGTACCCGGCGCTGGTGTACGTGGCGCCGGAGACCGCGTCGATGTCCGCACTCTGCGCGCTCACCGCCTCCTGGTTGAGCTTGGGCACGGCGAGAGCGGTCTTCTGGTCGCTGACCCCGCCCTTGGGTGCCTGGACGGCCTTGGCCTCGGTGATCTTCCCGCCGCTGACGGTGAGGCGGACCTGGACCGGACCGTACTGCGTCTGGGACACATCACCCGTCACCGTACGCGCCTGCGACGAGGTCCCGGGACCGCCTGCCGCCCCCGACGAACCGCTCCCGGACGCGGCCTTCGCCTTGTCGATCGCCGACTGCAGCGACTGCTTGTATCCGCCGCTGGTGTATGTGGCGCCGGAGACGGCGTCGATCTGCGCGCTCTGCGCGGCGACGACCTCCTGGTTGAGCTTGGGCACGGCGAGAGCGGTCTTCTGGTCGCTGACCCCGCCCTTGGGTGCCTGGACGGCCTTGGCCTCGGTGATCTTCCCGCCGCTGACGGTGAGGCGGACCTGGACGTTGCCGTACTGGGTCCGGGCCACGTCACCGGTGACCGTCCGCGTGCCCGTCTGCTGCCCGCTGCCGCCCTGCGGCGACTCCTGCGCCGCCGCGGTCTGCCGGGGGGCGGCTCCGCCGGCCGCCTGGGCCGAGGCCGGGTCGGACGCCGGCTTCAGCGACAGCAGCAGCACGATTCCGGACACGGTCGCGGCGCCCGCCAGCACGGCACGCCGAATGGGGTGGCTGTTCCTCATCTTTCCTGAGCTCCTGATGTCCGTCGCTCACATCTCGAACGACTCGTGATGGATGCGGCGGGCAGGGACCCCCGCGCCGCGCAGTGCCTCGTACACCTGCTGGGCGAAGCCGGGCGGCCCGCACATGAAGACGTCGTGCCGGTCGATGTCCGGCAGCTTGCGGCGCAGGGTGTCCGCGGAGATGTCCGGGCGCTCGCCGTCCGGGCTGTTGACCGCGTACATCAGCCGTGCCCCGCGTTCCTCGGCGATCTGGGCCAGCTCGTCCCACAGGGCCAGGTCCTGGGTGCTGTTGGCCCGGTACAGCAGCGTCAGATCACCCGCCGCGCCGGGCAGTGTCTCGAACAGCGCCCGCATCGGCGTGATGCCCACGCCGCCCGCCACCAGCAGCACCTTGCCGCGGCTGCGCCGGTCGGCGGTCAGCGCCCCGTACGGGCCCTCGGCCCACACCCGGGTGCCGGGCTCCAGGTCACGCAGCGCGGAGCTGTGGTCGCCGATCGCCTTGACGGTGATGCGGAGCATGTTGGGGCGGGGCGCCGCCGAGAGCGAGTACGGATGCGAACTGAAGCGCATGCCGGGTGCGAGGAACCGCCAGCGGAAGAACTGCCCGGCCTCCGCGCCGATCCGGTGCAGCTTGCGCCCGGTCATCAGCACCGACACGATCCCGGGCGTCTCCTCGATGACGGCTTCGACCCGCAGCCGGTGACGCATGTTCAGCCGGACCGGGGTGATGATCCGGTACCAGACCACCAGCGCGGTCACCGACCCGTACAGCGCGTACCAGGCGGTCTTCGCCTCCGGCTGGGCGGCGAACTCGTTGCCCGTGGACAGCTGGTGCCAGAACGACAGGTACGTGGCCGCGTAGGTGAGCAGATGGACGTGGTACCAGAGGTCGTAGGAGATCCTGCGACGGATCGGGCCGATCGAGATCAGCCCGATGAGCACCAGCAGACCGGTGCCGATGGCGGCAAGGCCGACGTCCGGCAGTTGGTTGATCGAGTCGATGGTCTGCTGCGCGATCCCGCCGAGGCTCTTGCCCGCCTGGAGGGCGTAGCCCCACATGGTCAGGAAGAGGTGGGCGAGGACGAGGCAGATGGTGTAGCGGCCCGTCATCGCGTGCCAGCGGGCGACCCGGTCGGAGCCCACGCGGCGCTCCAGCGCGGGCACCCGCGCCATCTGCAGCACGACCAGCGCCATCAGATAGCCGGCGAGCAGGCCGGTGATCCGCCCCGCGTTGAGGATCCTGCTGGTGTTGTCGGCGATGGACGGGGTGTTCATCCACCACAGCCAGATGACGCCCACCGCGCCCGCCCAGACGGCGACGAGCAGCGGGACGGCAGGGGAGCGGCGTGGGCGGATGGCGCGCATCGTCTGGCGCCGCGCGGCGCGGCCACCGGCGATCGTGGACACGGTCTCCTCCGTGGTCCTCCGTGGGACGGGTGAGGCCAGTGGCCCCCTTGGCCCACAGGTACGTGGCGGAACGGCCACGCGTTCAACCCTTCGCGGAGTCCAGTGCCGACTGGAGTGACTGCTGGTAACCCTGACTCGTGTAAGTCGCCCCCGAGACGACGTCGATGTTCGCGCTCCGGGCGGCCAGCGCCTCCCGGTTCAGCTGCGGGACGGCATAGCTGTTGATCTCCTGGTCCCTCGGGTTCTCCTGCGGGTACGTCACCGCCGTCACATCGGTCAGCTCGCCGTTCTTCACCGTGATCCGGACCTGGACGGGGCCGTAGCGGGTCTCGACTGAGTCCCCGGTGACGGTCCTCGTGCCCGCCGTGCCCGCCGTGGCGCTCGATCCGCTGGAACCGCCCGAACCGCCCGCGGACCCACCGGATCCGGCCGACGCGCTCGCGGTACTGGTCGGGGCAGGTGCGGCCACGGCCGGAGCGGGCGGGGTGTGCGGCTTCAGCGACAGCAGCAGCACCATCCCGGTGACGGTGGCGGCACTCGCCAGCACGATCCGGCGCAGCGGGCTCTTCCTCTTCAACGGGTGCATGACGGCCTCACAGCTCGAACGACTCGTGGTGGATACGGCGGTCGGGGACGCCGGCCGCGTGCAGTGCCTCGTACATGTCCTCGGCGAAGCCGGGCGGGCCGCACAGAAAGACGTCGTGGTCGGCGAGACCGGGCACCGCCGAGTGCAGCGCCCCGGGCGTCAGGCGCGGGCGCGAGCCGTTCTCGCCGTTGAGGGCGTACAGCACCCGGGCGCCGCGCCAGCGGGCGATCGCCTCGAGCTCGGCCCCCAGCGCCAGGTCCTCGGCCGCGCCGGCCCGGTACAGCAGGGTCACCTCGCCCGGGAGGGTCTCGAAGAGGGCGCGCAGCGGGGTGATCCCGACGCCGGCGGCGATCAGCAGCGACCTGCCCGTGGTCTGGCGGCCCGCGGTCAGCGACCCGTACGGGCCCTCCGCCCACACCCGGGTGCCGGGCCGCAGCCGGGCCACCGATGTGCTGTGGTCGCCGAGCGCCTTGACGGTGATGCGCAACCGGGTGCGGCGCGGCGGTGCCGACAACGAATACGGCGTGGATGTCCAGCACAGGCCGCGGGTGAGGAACCGCCACCGGAAGAACTGCCCCGGCTCGGCGTCCAGCTCGTCCAGGCGCCGGCCGCGCACGACGACCGACCAGACGCCCCGCGCCTCCTGGTGCACCGACTCCACCCGGAAGCGGTGGCGCAGATTGGCCCGCACCGGGACGAGGAGCCGGAACCACACGACCAGGGCCGCGACGCCCAGGTACAGCGCGTACCAGGCGGCCTGCGCGGCCTTGTTCCCGATGAACTCCGCGCCCAGCGCCAGCTGGTGCCCGAAGGTGAGGAAGACCGCCGCGTAGGTCAGCAGATGCGTGTAGTACCAGAACTCGTGGCTGATCCTGCGGCGGACGGCACGCGCCGAGGTGATGCCCACTGCGAAGAGGACGAGGGTCCCGAGAGCGGCCTTCAGCATCTCGGGATAGTGCAGGACCACGTTGACCGTCTCGTGCACGATCGAGGCTCGGTCCTGCGCGGCATACCCGGCCAGGATCAGCACGATGTGCGCGACCAGCAGACAGACCGTGTACCGCCCCGCCATCGCATGCCAGCGCGCCACCCGGTCCGAACCGATCCGCCGCTCCAGCAGCGGCACCCGTGCCATCAGCCCGACGAGCACCGCGCAGGAGTACCCGCACAGCAGCCCGGCGATCCGTCCCGCCCCCTGCAGCCGGCCGGCCGTGCCCACGACCGAGCCGGTGTTCTGCCACCACAGGGCCACCACGGCGGCCGCCCCGGCCCACAGCAGGGCCGGCACCAGGCCCGCCGGAAAGCGCCTGACGAGCGGTGGCGCGGGCGGCGCCTGCTGCTGGTGGACCGTGGTCATGATCCGTTCCTTTCGGACATCGGGAACGCAACTGTGCCGCCGGAACCTCTGTGGCGGCTCTGAGGAATCTGAGCCCGTGCTGAAGAAACCGGGGGAGGGGCCCGTGGGCAGGGGTCCTTCGGCGGGCGTGCCCCCGGCATTCATGGCGAACTCAGAGGAAGGGGCCTCGCCGGACGCCGCCGGGAGGGGGGATCCTGGGGAGCGCGATGAACACACCCCGCTCCGGCCGCCCCGCCCTCACCCGCCCCGACGGCACGCCCCTGCGTGTTCTCGTCGTCGACGACGATCCGGATCTCGCCGAGGTGTTGTCGGGAGCCCTGCGGTACGAGGGCTGGGAGGTGCGCACGGCGGGCGACGGCGCCTCGGCCGTCACCGAGGCCCGCGATCTGCTGCCCGACGCCGTCGTCCTGGACGTGATGCTGCCGGACACCGATGGCTTCGCCGTGCTGCGTTCCCTTCACGAGGTGAAGCCCGAGGTCTGTGTGCTCTTCCTCACTGCCCGCGACGCCGTGGAGGACCGGATCGCCGGCATCACGGCGGGCGGGGACGACTATGTGACCAAGCCGTTCAGCCTCGAGGAAGTCGTCGCCCGGCTGCGCGGACTGCTGCGCCGCGCCGGCATGGCGCGCCAGCTGGAGGAGGGCCCCCGGCTGACGGTCGGCGACCTGGTCATGGACGAGGAGGCCCGCGAGGTGACCCGGGCCGGCCGGCTGATCGAGCTGTCGCCGACCGAGTTCGAACTGCTGCGCTTCCTGATGCGCAACCCGCGGCGGGTGCTCAGCAAGCCGCAGATCCTCGACCGGGTGTGGTCCTACGACTTCGGCGGCCAGGCCCATGTCGTCGAGCTGTACATCTCCTACCTGCGCAAGAAGGTGGACGCCGGCCGTGAGCCCATGATCCACACGGTGCGCGGGGCCGGATACGTGCTCAAGCCGGGGGCCCGGTGAGGGCCCGGCTGTGGTGGGTGCGGCGCCTGCCCTGGCCGCGCACGCTGCGATCCCGGCTGACCGCCGGGCTCGTCGTCCTGCTCGCGCTCTGCTGCGCCACGGTGGGGGTGGCCGCCGTGGTGGAGCTGAACGGCTTCCTCACCGGCCGGCTCGACCAGCAGCTGCGCGACGTCGGCCCGCGCTTCCCGGCGAGCCTGGAGCACGGCGTCAGGCCCTCGGACCACGACGGGGACGAGCACGGCGACACCCGCAAGCAGTCCACCGGGACCTTCGGCGCCTGTGTGGTCCACGGCACGGTCACCAGCGCGGCGGTGGTGCGCCCCCTCAGCGACAGCACCCATCTGAGCGCCCCGCTGGACACGCGGGACCGGCGCATGCTCGCGGCGATCCCGACGGACGGCCGGGGCCACACCGTCCGTCTGGCCTCCCTCGGCGGGTACCGCCTGATGGCGGCCACCGCCCCGGACGGCGACGTGCTGATCACCGGACTGCCGCTGGAGCCGGTCGAGGCCGCGGTGCACCGTTTGGAGCTCGTCGCCGTGGTCGTCTTCGGCGCGGCCCTCGCGGTCACCGGGGTCGCCGGCGCCCTGTGGGTGCGCTGGTCCCTGCGGCCGCTGAACCGGGTGGCCGCGACCGCCACGCGGGTCAGTGAACTCCCGCTCGCCAGCGGTGAGGTCGCCCTGCCGCCGCGCGCTCCCGAGAACGAGCCGCGCAGCGAGGTGGGCCGGGTCGCCACCGCGTTCAACCGCATGCTCGGCCATGTCGAGGACGCCCTGACCAAGCGGCACGCGAGCGAGGAACGGCTGCGCAGCTTCGCCGCCGACGCCAGCCACGAGCTGCGCACCCCCGTCGCCTCGGTCCGCGGCCATGCGGAGCTGGCGCTGCTGCACCCGGGCCCGGTCCCGCCGGAGGTGACCCGGGCGCTCGAGCGGATCGCCGCCGAGTCGGCCCGCATGGGTGAGATGGTGGACGATCTGCTGCTCCTGGCCCGCCTGGACGCGGGCCGCCCGCTGGAGCGGCGCCCCGTCGACCTGACCCGTCTGGTCCTGGACGCGGTTACCGACGCGCGCGCGGCCGGTCCCGGTCACCGCTGGACGCTGGAGCTGGCCGAGGAGCCGGTGACGGTGACCGGCGACGAGCACCGTCTCCACCAGGTGCTGGCCAACCTGCTGGCCAACGCGCGTCTGCACACGCCGGAGGGCTCGAAGGTGACCGTCTCGCTGGAGGGCGGCGGTGCCGGGGCCGTGCTCACGGTCCACGATGACGGGCCCGGGGTCCCGGGAGACATCCAGCCGGGTGTCTTCGAGCGCTTCACCCGGGCCGAACACCGCCGCCGCCCGGAGAACCACGGCGGCGGCGCCGGGCTCGGCCTGTCGATCGTGGCGGCGGTGGCCGAGGCGCACGGCGGGAGCGTGGGACTGGAGAGCCGCGCGGGATCGACGACGTTCACCGTGCGGCTGCCCGCGGCCCGGGCTAGTAGCGGCTGATCGCGGTCGTCCCGCCGGCCGTCCCGATCGCGATGTGCGGCCCCCGCGCAGGGTCCGCCCACTGCAGGATCCGCCGCATCGCGTCCTCCGGCACCGACACGCAACCGGCCGTCGCACCCTTGCCGTTCACGTGGAGGAAGATGCCGGCGCCGCGGCCGCGCACCGGATGGTGGTAGTTGAAGCCGATGACCAAGGCATGCCCGTACTGGGGGTCGTAAGCGGCCAGGTGCTCCGACTCGGAGGCGCGGCAGTCGGGCGGGAGGGGCTCGGTCCAGCGGTTGTAGGAGGTGGAGGCGCTGTCCTCGCACCACCACGAATCCTGGTGGACCGGGCGGTACGGCGTCCTGGCGCCCGTGGGCGCGGCCTTGATCCCGAACGCGTACGGCAGGTCGTACAGGCCGGTCGGCGTCGTGCTGGTGCCCTGAGTGCGCGAGCCACCCTCGACGAGCCCTCGCGCGTCGAAGCGTGCCGGTGCCGAGCCGGCCTTCACCCACTGTCCGTCCCGGCGGTCCCACCAGCTGACCGTGCCCGACGTCGCGCCGGTGGTGGGCGCCAGGGCGGTGATCAGCTGGGTGCCGCCGCCGGTGCCCGCCAGCCGCTCCGGCAGCGGGGCGTCTTCGCGGGGGACCGGCGCGGCACCGGGCAGAAGGAGGGAGGCGAAGGCGAGGGCGGCTACGACACCAGGGCGCATGGGTCAGAACGTAGACGGCGGCAGCGGCAGAGGCAGGCCCGGCAGGCCGTCGAGGCTGGTTTCGACGTGTTCTTTCCTTCGAAAGTAGTCGCTGAGGGAAGAGTCGTCCTCACGTGCGAACCGCTTGCCGTGCAGATCGCGGTCCTCCTCGTAGGACATGAAGGGCACCCCGTAGCCACAGGAGTCCCGCACGTGTTCGGCTGTCACGACGATGATCGCGCGCAGACCGTGAGGAGTCGGGTCGATCTCCGGGAAGTGCTCGAGGAGTGCCGGGAACCGGGGGTTGTCGCGGAAGACGGCCTCGCCGCGGCCGTGCACCCGCACGATGTTCGGCGGGCCCTGGAAGGCGCACCACATGAGGGTGATCCGGCCGTTCTCCCGCAGGTGAGCGATGGTCTCGGCGCTGCTCCCGGCGAAGTCCAGGTAGGCGACGGTGAGTTCGTCGACGACGGCGAACGAGCCCCTGAGTCCCTTGGGGGAGAGGTTGACCGTGCCATCGCCCGACAGAGGTGCGGTGGCGGTGAAGAAGACGGGTTGCGCCTCGATGAACGTACGCAGTCTGCCGTCAATGCGTTCATAGGTCTTACCCATGTCCACCGATTATTGGGGAAAGTCGTTCGGCTGTCTAATGAATCGCCGCTTCCGGTTGCCCGTGTCCGCAGGCCCGGCCGAAGCCCCTCCGTGGCGAGGTCCGCGGCGCCGTGCGTGGCTGAATTGACGAATCATGCATGATGCTGCATACTCATGCATATCAGCGAATGCACTGTGAGGGAGAAACCCGTGACCGAGCGCGTCGTACTCGCCTACTCCGGCGGTCTGGACACCTCCGTCGCCATCGGCTGGATCGCCGAGGAGACGGGCGCCGAGGTCATCGCCGTTGCCGTGGACGTCGGCCAGGGCGGCGAGGACCTGGACGTCATCCGCAAGCGCGCGCTCGCCTGCGGTGCCGTGGAGGCCGAGGTCGCCGACGCCAAGGACGAGTTCGCCGACGAGTACTGCCTCCCGGCGATCAAGGCCAACGCCCTCTACATGGACCGCTACCCGCTGGTCTCCGCGCTGTCCCGGCCGACGATCGTCAAGCACCTCGTCGCCGCCGCCAAGAAGCACGGCGCCACGACGGTCGCGCACGGCTGCACCGGCAAGGGCAACGACCAGGTCCGTTTCGAGGCCGGCATCGTCGCCCTCGCCCCCGACCTGAAGTGCATCGCACCGGTCCGCGACTACGCGATGACCCGCGACAAGGCCATCGCGTTCTGCGAGGCCAAGAACCTCCCGATCGCGACCACCAAGAAGTCGCCGTACTCCATCGACCAGAACGTCTTCGGCCGCGCCGTGGAGACCGGCTTCCTCGAGGACATCTGGAACGCCCCGATCGAGGACATCTACGAGTACACCTCCAACCCGGCCGAGCCCCGTGAGGCCGACGAGGTGATCATCACCTTCGAGAAGGGCGTCCCGGTCGCGATCGACGGCAAGCCCGTCAGCGTCCTGCAGGCCGTCCAGCAGCTCAACGAGCGCGCCGGCGCCCAGGGCATCGGCCGGATCGACATGGTCGAGGACCGGCTGGTCGGCATCAAGTCCCGCGAGGTGTACGAGGCTCCGGGTGCGATCGCCCTGATCACCGCCCACCAGGAGCTGGAGAACGTCACCGTCGAGCGCGAACTCGCCCGCTACAAGCGGCAGGTCGAGCAGCGCTGGGGCGAACTGGTCTACGACGGCCAGTGGTTCTCCCCGCTCAAGCGCGCCCTGGACGGCTTCATCAACGAGGCCAACGAGCATGTCTCGGGCGACATCCGGATGACCCTGCACGGGGGTCGCGCCGTCGTCACCGGCCGGCGCTCCCAGAAGTCGCTGTACGACTTCAACCTCGCGACCTACGACACGGGCGACACGTTCGACCAGGCCGCGGCCAAGGGCTTCATCGACATCTACAGCCTGTCGTCGAAGATCGCCGCCAAGCGCGACCTGGTCTGACCGCCCGGCCACCTGGCACGGACTAGCCTGACAGCCGCCTCCTCACTTGCCGAGAGTGGGGAGGCGGTCGCACACCGCCACCTTCGAGGAGCAACGCAGAGTGAGCAGCAACAGCGGTGACGTACGGCTCTGGGGCGGCCGTTTCGCCGACGGTCCCGCCGAAGCCCTGGCGAATCTGTCCGCATCCGTCCACTTCGACTGGCGCCTCGCGCCGTACGACATCGCCGGTTCCCGTGCCCATGCGCGCGTGCTGCGCACGGCGGGACTCCTCACCGACGACGAGCTGGCGCGCATGATCGATGGGCTCGACCGGCTGGAGGCCGACGTGGCCTCCGGCGAGTTCACCGGCACCGTCGCCGACGAGGATGTGCACACCGCCCTGGAGCGGGGCCTTCTGGAGCGGCTCGGCCCCGACCTCGGCGGCAAGCTGCGCGCGGGCCGCTCCCGCAACGACCAGGTCGCCACCCTCTTCCGTATGTACCTGCGCGAGCACGCCCGGATCATCGGCGGTCTGATCGCCGACCTCCAGGACGCGCTGGTCGGTCTGGCGGAGGCACATCCCGGCGTGGCGATGCCCGGCCGTACGCATCTGCAGCACGCCCAGCCCGTGCTCTTCGCGCACCACGTTCTCGCCCATGTGCAGTCCCTGTCCCGGGACGCCGAGCGGCTGCGCCAGTGGGACGAGCGCACGGCCGTGTCCCCGTACGGCTCGGGCGCGCTCGCGGGTTCCTCCCTGGGCCTCGACCCGGAGGCGGTCGCCAAGGACCTCGGCTTCGAGCACGGCAGCTCGGCCAACTCCATCGACGGCACGGCCTCCCGTGACTTCGCCGCGGAGTTCGCCTTCATCACCGCGATGATCGGGGTGAACCTCTCGCGTATCGCGGAGGAGGTCATCATCTGGAACACGAAGGAGTTCTCCTTCGTCACCCTGCACGACGCCTTCTCCACCGGCTCGTCGATCATGCCGCAGAAGAAGAACCCGGACATCGCCGAGCTCGCGCGGGGCAAGAGCGGCCGGCTCATCGGCAACCTCACCGGGCTCATGGCCACCCTGAAGGCACTCCCGCTCGCGTACAACCGTGACCTGCAGGAGGACAAGGAGCCGGTCTTCGACTCCATCGACCAGCTTGAGGTCCTGCTCCCGGCCTTCACCGGCATGATGGCGACGCTGACCGTCCACCGTGAGCGGATGGAGGAGCTGGCGCCGGCCGGTTTCTCGCTCGCCACCGACATCGCCGAGTGGCTGGTCAAGCAGGGCGTGCCGTTCCGGGTCGCGCACGAGGTCGCCGGTGAGTGCGTGAAGGCCGCCGAGGCCGAGGGCAAGGAACTGGACGAGCTCACGGACGAGCAGTTCGCGAAGATCTCCGCGCATCTGACCCCCGAGGTGCGATCCGTGCTGAACGTGCCCGGTGCCCTCGCCTCCCGCAACGGCCGCGGCGGTACGGCGCCCGAGGCGGTCGCCGTGCAACTCGCCGAGGTGAGGGCCGACGTGGCGGCCCAGCAGGCGTGGGCGACCGCAAAGCAGAAGAAGTAGCAGGTCGCGTACAGGAAGGGCGTCGCGGGTTACGTTGGTCGGCAGCCGCAAGGAGCCGACCGAACGGAGCCCGCGATGCCCTTCGCCCGACTGGCCTCAGCAACGACTCCCACCTGCCACCTCGGCCTGGGCCTCGCCGCGGTCGGCAGGCCCGGCTACATCAACCTCGGCCGGGAGCAGGACCTCCCGCCCGACCGCAGCGTGGACGCCCTGCGCGAACGCACCCATGAACTGCTCGACGCCGCCTACGCGCAAGGCGTCCGCTACTTCGACGTCGCCCGCTCCTACGGGCGCTCCGAGGAGTTCCTCGCCGACTGGCTGCACGCCCGCCCCGGCATCGACGACGTCGTGGTCGGCAGCAAGTGGGGCTACACCTACACCGCGGCCTGGAGCACCGACGCCGAGCAGCACGAGGTGAAGGACCACGGTCTCGCCACGTTCGAACGGCAGCACGCCGAGACCACGGCCCTGATCGGCGACCGGCTCGACCTCTACCAGATCCACTCGGTGACCCCGGACAGCCCGGCCCTCACCGACAAGGAACTCCACGCCAAGCTCGCCGAGACAGCCGCGGGAGGCACCACGATCGGCTTCTCCACCAGTGGGCCCGCGCAGGCCGCTGCGATCCGCGCCGCGCTGGAGGTGACGGTCGACGGCGAACCTCTCTTCCGTACGGTGCAGTCCACGTACAACCTGCTGGAGACCTCGGCCGCCCCCGCGCTCGCCGAGGCGCACGACGCCGGGCTGGCGGTGATCGTCAAGGAGGGGATGGCCAACGGCCGCCTGGCCGACCCGCACGCGCCGCAGGCGCTGAGGGCCGTGGCGGCAGAGACCTCCCTCGGCAGCGACGCGGTTGCCCTCGCGATGATCCTGCGTCTGCCCTGGGCGGGCGTCGTTCTCTCCGGCGCGGCGACCGTCGGTCAGCTCGCCTCCAACCTGCACGCCGCCGCCGTCGACCTCGGCGAGGAGCAGATCGCGCGGCTCGAAGCCCTCGCCGAGGAGCCGGGCGCGTACTGGGAGCAGCGGGGCCGGCTGCCCTGGCACTGACCAACGCCCGCTGACGGAGATCGTGAGACACGTACGCTTCTGTTGAGACAACAATGTCTCACATGGGTTATTGTTGTCTCATGGCCGTCGATCGCGATCACATGCTGCGCACTGCGGCAGCCCTGCTCACCCGGAAATCCACCGCCACCATGGATGAGGTCGCCAGGGCGGCCGGGATCAGCCGGGCAACCCTGCACCGCTACTTCGCCGGGCGGGACGCCCTCGTACGGGCGCTCGAGGCGCTCGGCATCGAGGAGTGCGAGTCGGCGCTGGACGCCGCCCGGCTGGACGAGGGCACGGCCCAGGAGGCCCTGCGCCGCTTCGTGTCGGAGATCGAGCCGGCCGCGGGCCTGCTCGCCTTCCTGTACACCGAGAACCAGCTCTTCGAGGGCGAGGAGCAGAACGAGGGCTGGGCCCGGCTCGACGCCCGGATCGCGGCACTGTTCCGCCGCGGCCAGGCGAGCGGCGAGTTCCGGATCGACCTCACCCCGGCATGGCTCACCGAGGCCCTGTACGGCCTGATGGCCTCGGGCGCCTGGGCCGTGGCCGAGGGGCGTCTGGCCCGCAAGGACTTCACGTACATGATCGTCGAGCTGGTGCTCGGTGGCGCACTCCGGAGAGAGGAACCATGACCAGCACCCTGCAGCCGGCTGCCGCGCCGCGGGCGAAGAGGCGTCCGGGCCGGTGGCTCGCGCTCTGCGTCCTCGTGCTCGCCGTGCTGCTCGTGGCCGTGGACGCGACCGTCCTCGGCCTCGCGACCCCCTATCTCAGCGAGGACCTGGAGCCCTCGGGCACGCAGCTTCTCTGGATCGGAGACGTCTACTCCTTCGTCATCGCCGGTCTGCTGGTGTCCATGGGCAGTCTCGGCGACCGCATCGGCCGCAAGCGGATCCTGCTGGGCGGGGCGACGGCCTTCGGACTGATATCCGTCCTCAACGCCTATGCGTCGACGCCGGAGATGATGATCCTGGCGCGGGCGCTGCTCGGTGTCGCGGGCGCGACCCTGATGCCGGCCACCCTCGCCCTGATCCGCAATCTCTTCCACGACCCGCGCGAGCGCAGCGTCGCCGTCGGCATCTGGGGCGCCGCGGCCTCGGCCGGTACGGCGGTCGGCCCGATCACCGGCGGTTTCCTCCTCGAGCACTTCTGGTGGGGCTCGGTCTTCCTCATCAATGTGCCGGTCATGGTGGTCCTGGTCCTCGTCGGCATCAGGACGCTGCCGGAGTCGCGGAACCCCCACCCCGGTCCCTGGGACCTGAACAGTGTCGTGCTGTCGCTCGTCGGCATGGTGGGCATCGTGTACGCGGTCAAGGAAGCGGCCGCGCATGGCTTCGCCTGGCCCGCCCTGGCCACCGGCGTCCTGGGCGCCGCCGCGCTGTACGGATTCGTGCGCCGCCAGCTCAGCCTTCCGGTACCGCTGCTGGACATGCGGCTGTTCCGCAGCCGCGGCTTCAGCGGTGCCGTCCTCGCCGACCTGCTGACCGTCCTCGGCATGTCCGGGCTGGTCTTCTTCCTCTCGCAGTTCCTGCAACTGGTGCAGGGCAGACGGCCGTTCGAGGCGGGCCTCGCCGAGCTGCCGGCCGCCGTCGGCGCGGTCGCAGCGGGGCTGGCCGCGGGCGCCGCGGCCCGTCGCTTCTCGGTGCGGGCCGTGGTCTCGGCCGGGCTCGCCGCGGTGGGCCTGGCGCTCGCCGCCCTCACCGTGGTCGACCGGACCACGGGCTACCCGCTCATCGGGGCCGCACTGCTGGTCGTGGGCGTGGGCGCCGGCCTGTCGTTCACGGTGACCGCGGACGTCATCCTCTCCAGCGTCCCCAAGGACCAGGCGGGCGCGGCCTCCGCGGTCTCGGAGACGGCGTACGAACTCGGCGCGGCTCTCGGCATCGCGCTGCTCGGCTCCATCGTGACCGGCGTCTACCGCGGCTTCACCGGCCCGGCGGGCACCCCGGCCGCGGCACACGAGTCACTGGGCGGCGCGGCCCGGGCGGCATCGGCCATGCCGCCCGGGCCGGGCCGTGCGCTGCTGTCGTCGGCGCGGGAGGCGTTCGTGGACGGCCTGACGCTGGCGACGGGCGTCGGTGCGGCGGTGCTGCTGGCCACGGCGGTGGCGGCGTGGTTCCTGCTGCAGGGCCAGCGGCTCGGGGATTCCTAGTCCCGCCCCCGGGCGGGCGGAGGGTCCGCGCCCACGACGGGTGCGGAAACCGCGCGAACCCTCACGGCGCACCCTCGCCCGCCCAGCGCGACGCCGCCGACGGCACGGACGAGCCCTCAGCCTTCGCTACGCCGCTTCCTTCGCCTTCGTGGCGTACATGTCCACGTACTCCTGCCCCGACAGACGCATGACCTCCGTCATCACGGAGTCGGTCACGGCCCGCAGCACATACCGGTCCCGGTCCATCCCCTCGTACCGCGAGAACTCCATCGGCTCGCCGAAGCGGACCGTGACCTTGCTCGGCCGGGGCAGGCCCGAGCCGCCGGGCTGGATCTTGTCGGTGCCGATCATCGCGAAGGGGACGACGGGCGCCCCGGTCATCAGCGTCAGCCGCGCGATACCGGTGCGCCCCCGGTACAGGCGGCCGTCGGGAGACCGCGTGCCCTCCGGGTAGATGCCGAAGAGCTTGCCCTCCTCGAGGATCCGGCGCCCGGTCATCAGCGCCGCGACGCCGCCCTTGCCGCCGTCGCGGTCGACCGGGATCATACCGACGCCGGTGAAGAACCAGGCCATCAGCCGGCCCTTGAGGCCCTTGCCGGTGACATACTCGTCCTTGCCGATGAAGAAGACCTGACGGTCGCAGACCAGCGGCAGGATCATCGAGTCGATGAACGTCAGGTGGTTGCCGGCCAGGATGACGGGGCCGTCGCCCGGGATGCGCTCCGCGCCCTCCACCTGTGGGCGGAACATCAGGCGCATGATCGGTCCGAGCACTGCCTTGATGAGCGCGAAGCGGGACAACGTACCCTCCGGTGTCAAGGGATGCGGTATGAGTCTGTGCAGGTGAGGACGATACTCGCGACAACCGCCGTGTCGCACATCGAGTCACACTGCGAAATCGCGTCGTTGACGAGTGTTTACCTGCGACGACGCCTTGTCGCACGTTCGTCATCCGCCGGACGGGTGTGACGGACATCGCGCCGGAGGGTGACGGTCCGTCACTACGAGTGCCCCGTAAGCCCTCCGTCATGCATCCGGCAGGACGGCGCACGTCCGCCACGCGTTCCCGCGCGCGTCTCCCGGCCGTCATCGGTACAGACCTACGATCGACCCGCTTCGACAGATGTCACGGGAGGGCACTCATGGCGACCCAGGAGTCGTACGAGCAGGGGCGAGGAACGGGACGACGGGCGCTGCTCGGGGCCGCGGTCCTCGGCGCGAGCGGAGCGGTCCTCGGACTGCCCGGTGCCGCGACGGCGGACGCGCGGCCCAGCGCCGGGCTGAAGAGCCTGCCCGTGCCCGCGATCATCGGGCACCGCGGGGCGAGCGGCTACCGGCCGGAACACACCTTCGGCTCCTACCAGCTGGCCCTCGACCTCGGCGCCGACATCGTCGAGGCCGGCGACCTGGTGCCCACCAAGGACGGCCACCTCGTGTGCCGGCACGAGCCGGAGATCGGCGGGACCACCGACGTCGCCGACCACGCCGAGTTCGCGGGCCGCAAGACCACCAAGGTCCTGGACGGCGTCCCCACCACCGGCTGGTTCACCGAGGACTTCACGCTCGCCGAGCTGAAGACCCTGCGCGCGATCGAGCGCATCCCGGCCAACCGCCCGCACAACACCCTCTACAACGGCCACTGGGAGATCCCCACCTTCGAAGAGGTCCTGAAGTGGCAGGACGAGCAGACCCGTAAGCGCGGCAAGCAGGTCTGGATCTACCCCGAGACCAAGCACCCCACCTACTTCCGCAAGCTCGGCCTGGGCCTGGAGGAGCGGGTCGCCAAGCTGCTGCGCAAGTACGGCAAGGACAAGCGGAACTCGCCGGTCATCCTGCAGTCCTTCGAGCCCGGCAGCATCGAGCGGCTGAACAAGCTGGTCGACAACCCGCTCGTCGTCCTGCTCTCCACCGCCGACAGCCGCCCCTGGGACTTCGTGGACGCGGGCGACCCGCGCACCGTCGCCGACCTGATCACGCCGCGGGGCCTGCGGGAGATCGCCGGCTACGCGCAGGGCATCGGTCCCACCCTGGACCTGATCATCCCCAAGGACGCGAACGGCCGCCTCACCAAGCCGACCATGCTCGTCGCCGACGCGCACAAGGTGGGCCTGATCCTGCACCCGTACACGATGCGCAACGAGAACCCGTTCCTGCCCGCGGAATTCCGCAAGGGCACGGACGTGGACGGCTACGGCGACGCCTTCGGTGCCTTCAAGACGTACTTCGCCACCGGCATCGACGGTGTCTTCACCGACAACGCCGACACCGGACTGCTCGCCCGCGCGGACTTCCTCCGCGGCTGAACAGCGGGCCCGCGTCAACGCAGCGGACTCTCGCCCCGGTTGGGGTGACTTACGGCCGTCCCGGCAACCTCTTGCCGGGGCGGCCGCGTCACGCCGGACGTGACCCACGAGATGCTCACGGCCCTGCGTCCCCTGCTCGCCGCCGAGGCGTCGGCGGAGGCGTACGCATGCGGGATGGAGCCGGGCGACCTGGAACAGGCGGTCTGGCTACGGCTCCTGGAACGGCTCGCGGCGGACCGGCCGCTGATCGACGCCCCGGGATGGCTGCGCCGGGCCGTCCGCTCCGAGGCGCGCCGCGGCCGCCGCACCGCTCGTCTCGAACTGCCCCACCAGACCGAGCCCGCGGACGAATTGCGCCCCGGCCCAGACCAGCAGGCGCTCATCGCGGCCCGCCGCCGGGCCCTGTACGCGGCCGTGCGCCGGCTGCCCGGGCGTTGCCCGCGTCTCGTGGCCGCGCTGCTCTCCCCACAGGATCTGACCTACCGGGAAATCGCGGGGGAGTTGGGTATCTCACAGGGCAGTCTCGGACCGGAACGCTCCAAATGTCTGGGATGTCTACGTCGATTGCTGACGGCGGAGGTTGCGGCTCACGAAGTGCGGGGATAGGAGTGTGGAACAACAGGCGATCAGGTGAGCGGGAGGAGTGCGCACATGGGCATGAGCGTGACCATCTCGGTGGCGACCGAGCAGGATGCCGAGCAGATCTTCAGGCTGCAGTACCTGTGCTTCCAGAGCGAGGCCGCGCTGTATGGCAACTACCGCATCGACCCGCTCGTCCAGAGCCTCGAATCGGTCCGCGAGGAGGTCACCTCCGACTGCGTCTTCGTGGCGCGGCTGGGCGAGGAGGTCGTCGGCTCGGTGCGCGGCAGCGTGACCGAGGACGGCGCGGCGTCCATCGGCAAGCTCTGTGTGCACCCGCGGCTCCAGGGTCACGGCATCGGCGCCCGGCTGCTGCGTGCCGCGGAGGCCGCGCTGGTCGAGGAGCGCGGCGCGAAGAAGCTCCGCCTCAGCGCCGGCCACCGCAGCGAGGGCAATCTGCGCCTGTACCGCCGGGTCGGCTACGAGACGGTCGGCACGTCGCAGGGCGCCGACGGCGTACCGATGATCATCCTGGAGAAGCAGGTACCGGCGGGTTCCTACGCGACGACGGCCTGAGGGAACGCGCCCCGCAAGGGGCGCGCCCCGATCGCCTCAGACGCCCTCTTGCCGCGCCTGCGCCTTGCGCAGCCAGTACATGGCGGACAACGGCAGCAGCACCGGAATGAAGATGTACCCCATGCCATAGTCCGACCACACGGTCGCGTCCGGAAACGCCGACGGCTCCACCAGCGTCCACGTGCCCACGATCAGAACTCCCGCCAACTCGGCCGCGCAGCACACCAGTGCCGCCCGCCGCGCCGTCTCGCCGCCGCGGACCAGGGAGTACGTGATGAAGCCGTAGACGAGGCCGGCGACCGCGGACAGGGAGTACGCCAGCGGAGCCTTGTCGAACTCGGTCGAGATCTGCACCACCGAACGCGACACCGCGCCGACCACCATCACGCCGTACAGCCAGACGAGCAGCATGCCCGGCCCGCTGATCAGCCGCGTCCTCACCGGCTTCTCCTGTGTGGCCGTCATCTCACCCTCCCCAGATGTCATAGAGCCGCACCTCCAGCACGGCGAGGACCACACCGCCGGCCGCGACCGTCACCGAGCCCCAGCGCGTGCGCTCGGCCAGCGACATGAACCCCACCGCCGGGATGCATGCGAAGGCGCCGATCAGATACGCCACGAAGATCGTCGTGCCCTGCTCCGCCTTCTCGCCGCGCGCCAGCTGGACGATGCCGACGACCAGCTGGACCAGGACCAGCAACGTCAGCACGGCCATGCCGATGAAGTGCCAGTCCTTGGTGGGCTGATCTCGGTGAGCCGCCCAGCCGCACCAGGCGGCGAGCAGCAACGCGGCGACACCGGTCACCAGTGTCAGGGCATCAAGCATGCCGTGACCCTATTACGGGCCAAAAGGCCCGATGCGCTCGCCCCCGGGGCGACTCCGTAGGGTCGGGGGCATGAAGATCCATGCTGACGCGCTGCTGTTCGACAACGATGGGACGCTCGTCTCATCCCTCGAGTCGGTCAGGCGGTGCTGGACGCGGTGGGCGCACGAGTACGGGGTCACCGCCGAGCAGTTCGGGCGCATCCAGCTGCACGGCCGTACCGCCGTGGACATAGCGGCCGACCTGCTGCCCGCCGACGTCGTCCCGGAGGCCGTCGCGCGAATCGAGCGACTGGAGGTCGAGGACGTGGCGAACGGAGGTGTCCGTCTGCTGCCGGGCACTCGGGACTTCCTGGATTCCCTGCCTGCCGACCGCTGGGCCGTCGTCACCTCCGCGACGCGCCGCCTCGCCGAGGCCCGTCTCGAGGCCGTCGGCATCCGGCCCAAGACCCTCGTCGCCGCGGAGGACGTCACGCGCGGCAAGCCCGATCCCGAGCCCTACCTCCTCGCCGCCCGTGCGCTGGGTGTCGAGCCGTCCCGCTGCGTCGTCTTCGAGGACGCTCCCGCGGGCCTGGCGGCCGGACGCGCCGCCGGTATGACCACCGTGGCCTTGGCCACAACCCACGGCGCCCATGAACTGGACGCCGACCTGGTGGTGAAGGACCTCTCGGCCTTGTCCGCCCTGGTCGAGGGTGGTTCCGTGGAGGTCCGCACCCGCGGCTGAAGTGTCCACGGCTGTCCATAATGCGGACAGTCGTGGCCAGGGTGCGGTTGTGCGTCTGCTTTACTTGGCCCATGACCACGACGAGCGACCGCACCTTTGCGACCGAGGCGACCATGACGCCCGGTGCTCGTTGTATGTGTCGAATGTGCGCCTGCTAGAGGGCCCCCGCACCGCCCAGAGCCTCGCGCCCCGAAGCGAGACCGCCGTGGCATGTCCGTACGCCTTCTTCGTACGTGACTGAGCCTCAGCGCGCACACGTTCTCCCCGGTTCGATCGCCAACGCGAGAACCGTGCCGCGTTCCCACGCACGCACCCGTGCCCGGCGCACATCCACGCCTGCACTCGACAGTGACGGAAACCCAGTGATCACCACATCGGGCCTTACCAAGACCTACCGGGCCGGCCGCTCGCGCGACCGCGAGGTGACCGCCCTCGACGGGGTCGACCTGCATGTACGCGAGGGCGAGGTGTTCGGCGTCATCGGCCAGTCCGGCGCCGGCAAGTCCACGCTCATCCGCTGCGTCAACCTCCTGGAGCGCCCCACCTCCGGCACGGTCACCGTGGCCGGCCAGGACCTCACCGCGCTCGCCCGCCGCGGACCGCGCGCCGGTAAGGAACTCCGGCAGGCGCGCAGCCGTATCGGCATGGTCTTCCAGCACTTCAATCTGCTGTCCTCGCGCACCGTGCAGGACAATGTCGAGCTGCCCCTCGAAATCCTCGGCCGGTCTGGGAAGGAACGTTCCCGCAGGGCCCTGGAACTGCTCGATCTGGTAGGTCTGGCAGACAAGGCCAAGGCCTATCCGGCCCAGCTCTCCGGCGGTCAGAAGCAGCGCGTCGGCATCGCCCGCGCCCTCGCAGGCGACCCCAAGGTGCTCCTCTCCGACGAGGCGACGAGCGCGCTCGACCCGGAGACCACGCGCTCCATCCTCCAGCTGCTGCGCGACCTCAACCGCCGGCTGGGCCTGACCGTCCTGCTCATCACCCATGAAATGGACGTCGTGAAGAGCATCTGCGACTCGGCCGCCCTCATGGAGAAAGGCCGCATCGTCGAGTCCGGCACGGTCAGCGAGCTGCTCGCCACCCCCGGCTCCGAACTGGCCGCCGCGCTCTTCCCGGTCAGCGGCGACGCGTCCGGCGACGACCGCACCGTCGTCGACGTCACCTTCCACGGTGACGCCGCCACACAGCCCGTCGTCTCGCAGCTCGCGCGCACCTACAACATCGACATCTCGATCCTCGGCGCCGCGATGGACACCGTGGGCGGCAGGCAGGTCGGGCGGATGCGCATCGAACTGCCCGGCGCCTACGAGGAGAACGTCGTGCCGATCGGCTTCCTGCGTGAGCAGGGGCTGCAGATCGACGTGCTGGGCCAGGAGCCCGTGCTGGTGAAGGACGGTGCACAGTGACCTGGTCCGAGATGCAGCCGCTGCTGTCCCAGGCGTGTTGGGACACCCTCTACATGGTCGGCTGGTCCACCCTGATCGCGGTCGCCGGCGGTCTGCCGCTCGGCATCCTGCTCGTACTGACCGACCGCGGCGGGCTTCTTCAGAACGTCCTCGCCAACAAGGTCATCGGACAGGTCGTGAACGTCGCCCGCTCGATGCCGTTCATCATCCTGATGGTCGCGCTGATGAGCTTCACCCGCACGATCACGGGAACGACGATCGGCCGTGAGGCCGCCATCGTGCCGCTCGCCATCGGCGCGATCCCCTTCTTCGCGCGCCTGGTCGAGACGGCTGTCCGCGAAGTGGACGGCGGACTGGTGGAAGCCGTGCAGGCGATGGGCGGCAACACCTGGACCGTGGTGCGCAAGGTCCTCGTACCGGAGGCCCTGCCCTCGCTGATCTCCTCCGCCACCACCACGGTTGTCGCCCTCATCGGCTACTCGGCGATGGCGGGCACGGTCGGAGCCGGCGGCCTGGGCGACATCGCCATCCGCTACGGCTACCAGCGCTTCGAGACCCAGATGATGTGGATCACCGTGGCGATCCTCGCCGTCGTCATCTCGCTGATCCAGCTCGCCGGCGACTACGCGGCCCGCGCCCTGCACCGCCGCGGCGGTGGCTCGTCGGCCGCGCCCCGGCTGAGGCTGCTCAAGGACGAGGCGCCCGCCGCACCGGCGGCCACCGCCGAAGCCGCCACGGCCGATGCGAGCAAGGCCGCCTGAATCCTTCGCCCCGATCTCCCCGTTCCCACCCGCGACGGGGTCGCACCACCCATCAGGAAAGGCACTTTTCGTGCGTAACACTGCCAAGATCACCGCCGCCGTCCTCGCCGCCGGAGCCCTCACCGTGGGGCTTACCGCCTGCGGTTCCGGCAAGAGCTCCTCCGCCTCCGCCGACTACAGCGGCCCGCTGGTCGTCGCCGCGAGCCCCGCCCCGCACGCCGAGATCCTCGACTTCGTCCAGCAGAACCTGGCGAAGAAGGCGGGCCTCGACCTGGAGGTGAAGCAGTTCACCGATTACGTCACGCCAAACACGGCGACCGAGGACGGGTCGGTCGGTGCCAACTACTTCCAGAACCAGCCGTACCTCGACGACTTCAACAAGAAGAACGGCACCCACATCGTGCCTGTCGTCACGGTGCACCTGGAGCCGCTCGGTCTCTACTCCCACAAGGTCAAGAACGCCGACGCCCTGAAGAGCGGTGCGACCGTCGCCATCCCGAACGACACGGTGAACGAGGCGCGGGCCCTCAAGCTGCTCGCGACCAACGGACTCATCGCGCTCAAGAGCGGCGTGGGCACCGAGGCGACCCCGCAGGACATCACCAAGAACCCGAAGAACCTGAAGTTCAAGGAGCTGGAGGCCGCCCAGACCCCGCGCTCCCTGGACGACGTGGACGCGGCGGTGATCAACGGCAACTACGCCCTCTCCTCGGGCCTCAAGCCCGCCAAGGACGCCCTGGTCCTGGAGTCCGCCAAGAACAACCCGTACGGCAACTTCCTCGCGGTCAAGAAGGGCAACGAGAAGGACCCGCGCGTGAAGAAGCTGGCCGCGCTCCTCACCTCTCCCGAGGTGAAGAAGTTCATCGAGGACAAGTACGCCGGCTCCGTCCTCCCGTCCTTCTGAACACGGCCGGCCACCGCTGACGACGCGTATACCGCGTATCGCCACGCACGGGGTCCGGTCCCTCATGAGGGAGCGGACCCCGTGGTGCGGTCCGGTGCTTTCATGCTGCATGCTGGGCAGTTCAGCAGGCCCTGAAGGTCTTCCGAAGGATACGGAGCGGCGCATGACTGGCACCTTCCCCAACGTCTCCATCAGCACGGAGCGGTTGGTACTGCGCCCTCTCGAGGAGCCGGACATGGACGCCTTCGCCGAGATGATGAACGACGAGCTCGTCACCGCCTGGACCTCCGTGCCGCAGCCCTACACCGAGGCCCACGCCCGCAGCTGGATCACCGAACTCGCGCCGGCGGAGCGTGCCGAGGGCCGCGGCATCGTCTTCGCGGTCACCGAGTTCCTCACCCAGCGCCTGGTCGGCACGCTTCACCTGCGGAACACCGACTGGCGGGTGCGTTCGGCCGAGATCGCCTACGTCATCGCCCCCTGGGCGCGCGGAGAGGGATATGCCTCCGAGGCGGCCTTCGCCACCGCGCAGTGGCTCTTCCGCGATCAGCGGTTCGAGCGCCTGGAGCTGCGCACCGCCGCCGACAACACCGCCTCCCAGCAGGTCGCCCAGAAGATCGGCTGCATCAGCGAGGGCGTCCTGCGCGGCGCCTGGATAGCGCGTACCAGGGATGACAACGGCGAGTGGACCGACGTCCGCACCGACCTCATCATCTGGAGCCTGCTGCCCGAGGACCTCGACGGGGTAAGTGAGGAGCTGGCCGACGCCGGTGGTTTCACGTCGTTCTCGAACTGGAACTGACACCGGGGGACCGCTCCCACCGGCCGGGCCCGGGGCGGGCGCTCCGAACCGAACCGGGTACCCTCACGGTGCCTGCCGTGCGGGCTGCCCTCCTGACGACCTGCGCAAACCCCCTGGAGACTGACGACGATGGCCGACCGGGTCACGGTGATCGGCTGGGACGGCTCGCCGCTGACCGCCGCGGCGCGCTCCGCCCTCGGCGCCGCCACGCTCGTCGCCGGCGCCGCCCACCACCTCGCGCTGCCCGAGGTGCCGGCGACGGCTGAGCGCATCCGCCTCGGCAGCGTCGGCCTCGCCGCCCGCCGTATCGCCGCGCACCGCGGCACCGCGGTCGTGCTCGCCGACGGCGACCCCGGGTTCTTCGGCGTCGTGCGCACACTGCGGGCCCCCGAGTTCGGCCTCGAGGTCGAAGTCGTGCCGGCGGTCTCCTCGGTGGCCGCCGCCTTCGCCCGCGCCGGGATGCCCTGGGACGACGCACAGGTGGTCGTCGCACACCGCCGCACCCTGCGACGGGCCGTGAACGTATGCCGTGCCCATACGAAGGTCGCCGTACTCACCTCTCCGGGCGCCGGACCCGCCGAACTCGGCCTGCTGCTCGTCGGGGTCCACCGCACCTTCGTCATCTGCGAGGAACTCGGCACCGAGCGGGAACAGGTCACGGTCGTCACCTCCGACAAGGCGGCCGACCACACCTGGCGCGATCCCAACGTCGTCATCGTCATCGGCGGACCCGTGACCGCGGCCGACGGCGGCGGCTGGCTCGCCGGACGCGATCCGGGTGCGGGACCGCGCGGCTGGGCGCTGCCCGCCGACGCGTACGGCGGGGGACTCGGCGAAGGCGAAACGGATCTGCTGCGCGCCACGCAACTCGCCCGCCTCGGGCCGCGGGTGGGTGACCTCGTATGGGACATCGGCAGTGGCAGCGGGGCCTTCGCCGCGGAGGCCGCCCGGTGCGGAGCCGCCGTCATCGCCGTGGACCGCGACCCGGACGCCTGCGGCCGTACGGCTGCCGTCGCCCGCCGCTTCGGGGTCCAGCTCCAGATCGTGCACGGCACCGCCCCGCACATCCTGGAGAACCTGCCCGAACCGGACGTCGTGCGCGTCGGGGGCGGGGGAGCCGCGGTGGTCTCGGCCGTCGCCGACCGCCGCCCGCAGTGCATCGTCGCGCATGCCGCGACCCGCGACACGGCCGAACTCGTCGGCAGGGACCTCTCGGAGCACGGTTACGACGTCGAGTGCGCGCTGCTGCAGTCCGTCGAACTCGACACGCGTGCCTGGACGGAGAAGGAACGGAGTGTCGCGTTCCTGCTCAGTGGGCGACTGCCTGAACGCGCCCCGTGATCCGGTTGTCGTACCGGCGCGGTAGGCTGGCCGACCGTCGCACCGCACTAGGGTGATCCGGCATTCGTCAGCCAATGTCCGGAAACTGTGCCCCTTTTGAGGCAAGTGTGGTACGGCAGAACCGGAGGGCGCGCAACGTGGCGCAGTCCACAGTGGGTCGTCGCGGATCAACCTGCCGTGACGGCGGGACGACCGCGACAATGCCGTTCAAGGGCTTTGTCGTCATTGTTGCCGGGTCGTTCGTGCCGCTGGGCACGCACGCTCGTTCTTCACTGCGGGCGGTCGGCGCGACATTCCGGGCGAGCTGGCCGTGGAAGCACTAAACCGATGGGCGAGGGGTACGCATGACCGACACCGGCCAGGTCCCGGGCGAGGGGCTGCCGGAGAACGCAGGCATGGTGGAGCAGCCGGGCGTCCTCGCGCCGGGCGCGTACACCTACCTTGACCACTCCGACACCGCCGCCGTGGAAGACGACGACCTGCTCCTGATGCCCGGCCAGCAGGGCGCGTGGGGCAACGAGATGCCGCAGCCCGCCCCGGCCCCGGCGTCCTTCCACCACGAGCCGGGCCCGCACGAGACGTCCGGCCGGGACAGCGGCTCGATCGACGTCGGCGCGGTGCGGATGCCGCCTCCCGCGACGCCGGCGCGCCGCCCGCTGCACCTCGGTCCGCCCACCCCGGACAACTCCTCCAGCCTGGTGCGTTCGCTCGCCGACCGGGGCCCGGCCGCCGCGCCGATGCGTCCCTCCGGGCCGCCGACGACCGGCCCCGAGTACCTCGACGTGCACCAGTTGGGGGAGAACTCCCCGCAGGCGGCGGCGCCGTGGGACGCGTCCGCGCAGACGCAGTTCGTGCCGGCGGTGGGTTCCGGGGCGACGGCCGCAGAAACGGGCGCCCCTGCATCGGCGTCCGAGCCGGTGCCGGCCGCGCCCGAGGCCGCGGTCATGGTCGCGGAGGGGTCCGGCGCATTCCACGCACAGGCGATCCCGGCTGGTTCGGCGGGATTCCAGGCCCTCGGTGCGCCGTTCGGCCCCGAGCCGTTGTACGGCCCGGCCGCTCCCCACGGCCTCGCGGGCACGGCTGCGGCACAGCAGGCGGCCCCGCACACACCGAGCGCGGCGCACACCGGACCCGCCCCCGAGGGCATGCCGACGGCTGAGGCCACGCCCGCCCCGGAAGGCCCGCGTTTCCCGCACACCCCGATCGCCGAGCCGGCAGCGTCCGCGGACGCCTCGCCTGTTCCGGTCACCCCGCCGTTCCCGGAAGCCGCGCCGGACGCCGCGTCCTTCGCGCCGGTACCGGACACCGCACACCCGGCGGACGAGACCCCGCACGCCGGACCGGCCGACGCCGCCGGCATCGGCACGCCCTCCCATGGCGCCGGGATCCACGGCTCCGCCCTCGACGACATCGCGCTGTCTCCTCCGCCGGCCGCCGAGCCCGTCGCCGTCGCCTCGGCTTCGGCTGAGGAGGACCCGGTCCAAGCCGTGCCCCTCGTACCGGACCCGCACGCGCCCGAGCTTCGCCCCGCTGCTCCCGTCGGCTCCGTCGAGGACACCACGGCAGAAGCAGAAGGCGCGGAGGCGCACTTCGAGAAGCCCGCGCCGGAACGCACCGCCCGGCGGCGGCGCCTTGCGGTCGCCGGGCCCGAACAGGTCCAGCCGGTGGGTTCCGCCCGGTCCGCGGAGTCCGAGGCGTCCTCGACCCCGCCGCACGGTGTGCAGGCGGACGGCGAACCGCCCGCGTCCGGTGAGCAGTCCGGTGCCCCTGGTGCCGGTGCGGAGTTCTCCGCGGACCACTCGCTCGGCCACTTCGTGCCCGTCGAGGGCACGGTGCCGACCACCCCGTACCTCGCCCCGACCCCGCCCCACGCCCTGCGTGTGCCGCCGCTGCCCGAGCGGGAGCAGCAGACCGGCGAAGAACCCGCCGCGGCGGCCGCCCCGCAGGAGCAGCCGGCCGCCGGCCCGGCGCCGGAGGAACCCGTCGCCACGGTTCCCGCCCCCCGTGAGGGCGAGTCACCCGCCCCGGAGCCGCTCCCCGCGGACCCGGAGCCCGTAGTCGCACAGCAGGCGGAGGACCTGGACACCAGGGCCGCCGACCAGGAAGAGAGCACGGCCGCAGTGGAAGAGGTACGAGAGTCCACCGGCCCGGCGGCGCCCGGATACGACGAGGTCGAGCGCGAGGCCGTGCTGCGCGTGATGCGCGAGCGCCGCGACATCCGCAACGGCTTCCGCAGCGACCCGATCCCGCACGACGTGCTGCTGCGTGTCCTGGAGGCCGCCCACACGGCACCCTCCGTGGGCCACTCCCAGCCGTGGGACTTCGTCGTCATCCGCTCGGCCGAGACCCGCCGCACCATGCACGAACTGGCCCAGCGTCAGCGCGAGGCGTACGCCAAGTCGCTGCCCAAGGGCCGGGCGAAGCAGTTCAAGGAACTGAAGATCGAGGCCATCCTCGACACCCCGGTGAACATCGTCGTCACCGCCGACCCGACCCGCGGCGGCCGCCACACCCTCGGCCGGCACACCCAGCCGCAGATGGCCCCGTACTCCTCCGCGCTCGCGGTGG
The DNA here is from genome assembly GCF_053598275.1 of Streptomyces sp. NPDC001156. Taxonomy (NCBI): domain Bacteria; kingdom Bacillati; phylum Actinomycetota; class Actinomycetes; order Kitasatosporales; family Streptomycetaceae; genus Streptomyces; species Streptomyces sp. NPDC001156. Next base: position 80,220 of record NZ_JBSFJX010000019.1, read on the forward strand.
AGAACCTGTGGCTCGCGGCTCGCGCCGAAGGCCTCGGCGTCGGCTGGGTCAGCTTCTTCGATGAGCGCGAGATGGTTCGCGCCCTCGGCCTGCCCGAGCACCTGGAGGTCGTGGCCTATCTGTGCGTGGGCTACGTCGACGAGTTCCCGGAGGAGCCCGAGCTGATGCAGGCGGGCTGGTCCAAGCGCCGCCCGCTGTCCTGGGTCGTGCACGAGGAGACGTACGGCCGTCGCGCACTGCCCGGCGAGGAGCCGCACGACCTGCTCGCCGAGACCGTGGCGAGCATCCGGCCGCTGGACGCCAAGGCGCTCGGCGAGGCGTGGGAGCGGCAGAAGCGGATGACCAAGCCGGCGGGTGCGCTCGGCATGCTGGAGATCATCTCCGCTCAGCTGTCCGGACTGTCCCGGCAGTGCCCGCCCCCGATCCCGGAACCCGCGGCCGTCGCCATCTTCGCGGGCGACCACGGGGTGCACGCCCAGGGCGTGACCCCCTGGCCCCAGGAGGTGACCGGCCAGATGGTCGCCAACTTCCTCGGCGGCGGAGCGGTCTGCAACGCCTTCGCCAGCCAGGTGGGCGCCGAGGTCTGCGTCATCGACGTGGGTGTGGCCTCCGACCTGCCCGCCACCCCCGGCCTGCTGCCGCGCAAGGTCCGCCCGGGCACGGCCGACATGACGACCGGCCCCGCGCTCACCCGCGAGGAGGTCAAGCAGGCGATCGAGGTCGGCATCGAGACCGCCCGGGACCTGGTCGCGGCCGGCAACAAGGCGCTGCTCACGGGCGAGATGGGCATCGCCAACACGACGGCCTCGGCCGCCCTGATCGCGGTCTACACGGACACCGACCCGTCCGAGGTGACGGGCCGCGGTACGGGCATCAACGACGAGACGCTGGCCCGCAAGACCGAGGTCGTGCGCCGCGCCATCGAACTCCACCAGCCCGACCCGGCCGACCCGATCGGCGTCCTGGCCGCGTTCGGAGGCCTGGAGCACGCTGCGATGGTCGGTCTGCTGCTCGGCGGCGCCTCCCTGCGCACGCCGGTGATCCTGGACGGTGTCAGCGCGGGCGCCGCGGCCCTGGTGGCCCGTGCCATCGCCCCCGAGGCCCTCTCGGCCTGCATCGCCGGCCACCGCAGCGCCGAGCCCGGTCACGTGGCCGCCCTCAACAAGCTGGGGCTGCGCCCCCTGGTCGACCTGGACCTGCGCCTTGGCGAGGGTACGGGCGCGCTTCTCGCCCTGCCGCTCGTGCAGAGCGCGGCGAGGGCGATGCACGAGGTGGCGACCTTCGACTCGGCCGGGGTCACCGAGAAGTAGGGCCCGGCGAAGCCGCTGCGGGGCTGTGCCCACGCGTTCCGTTCTGGAGGAACGGGTGGGCACAGCCCGCGCATGACGCCCGCATCGGACCGCGTCGTCCGGCCCCGCCCGGCTCCGCGCTTGCCCGTCGCGCCTAAAATCCCCATGTCAGGGCCGCTCCAACGCCGCAGAGGCCCCTTCCGTACCGCCTGGACGAGGAGCCGCACCTCCATGGCCGAACACCCCCCATACCCCGTAGGGCTCCGTCTGACCGGTCGCCGTGTGGTCGTCCTCGGCGGCGGCCAGGTCGCGCAGCGCCGTCTGCCCGCGCTGATCGCGGCCGGCGCGGACGTCCACCTGGTGTCCCCCGAGGCGACCCCCTCGGTGGAGGCGATGGCGGACGCGGGTGAGATCACCTGGCTGCAGCGCCCGTACCGGCCTGGGGACCTCGAAGAGGCCTGGTACGCCCTGATCGCCACCAGCGACCCCGAGGCCAACACCGCCGCCTCCGCCGAAGCCGAGCGCCGCCGCGTGTGGTGCGTGCGCTCCGACGACGCGGACGCGGCCACCGCCTGGACCCCGGCGACCGGGCACAGCGAAGGCGTCACGGTGGCCGTGCTCACCACGCGGCCGCAGGGCCGGGACCCCCGTCACACCGCCGCCATCCGCGACGCCGTCGTGGAGGGCCTGCGCGACGGAACGCTCGTCGCCCCGCACCACCGCACGCGTACGCCCGGTGTGGCGCTGGTCGGCGGTGGCCCTGGCGACCCCGATCTGATCACGGTGCGCGGCCGGCGCCTGCTCGCCGAGGCGGACGTCGTCATCGCCGACCGGCTCGGCCCCCGCGACCTGCTGGCCGAGCTCCCGCCGCACGTCGAGGTGATCGACGCGGCGAAGATCCCGTACGGCCGCTTCATGGCCCAGGAGGCGATCAACAACGCGCTGATCGAGCACGCCCGGCAGGGCAAGTCGGTCGTACGGCTCAAGGGCGGCGACCCGTTCGTCTTCGGCCGCGGCATGGAGGAGGTCCAGGCGCTCGCCGAGGCGGGCATCCCGTGCACCGTGGTCCCGGGCATCTCCAGTTCGATCTCGGTGCCGGGTGCGGCCGGCATCCCGGTCACCCATCGCGGTGTCGCACACGAGTTCACCGTGGTCAGCGGTCATGTCGCTCCCGACGACGAGCGCTCGCTGGTCGACTGGCCGTCGCTGGCGAGGCTCAGGGGGACGCTGGTGATCCTCATGGGCGTCGACAAGATCGGGAAGATCGCCGACACGCTCGTCGCCCACGGCAAGGCGCCCGAGACCCCCGTCGCCCTGGTCCAGGAGGGCACCACCGCCGCCCAGCGCCGGGTCGACGCCACGCTCGCGACGGTCGCCGAGGCCGTGCGGACCGAGGACGTGAAGCCCCCGGCCGTCATCGTCATCGGCGAGGTCGTGCAGACAGGCCCGCGCCCGGTGGGCTGACAGGAACCGGACAGACCCATTCGTAACCCGCGGTAACCCGGCCCGTTCCAGCCGTTGGCACCGCCCCCAGGACAAGGCAGTATCACCCTGTGGCCGATCTCATCACCGTTGAGGACCCCGACGACCCGCGTCTGAGCGACTACACGGGCCTGACCGACGTAGAGCTGCGCCGCAAGCGCGAACCCGCCGAGGGCCTGTTCATCGCCGAGGGCGAGAAGGTCATCAGGCGAGCGAAGGAAGCCGGCTACGAGATGCGCTCCATGCTGCTGTCGGCCAAGTGGGTCGACGTCATGCGGGACGTCATCGACGAACTCCCAGCCCCGGTGTACGCGGTGAGCCCGGAACTCGCCGAACAGGTCACCGGCTACCACGTGCACCGCGGAGCGCTCGCCTCCATGCAGCGCAAGCCGCTGCCGACGGCGGACGAACTCCTGGCGACCGCTCGCCGGGTCGTGGTCATGGAGTCGGTGAACGACCACACCAACATCGGCGCCATCTTCCGCTCGGCTGCGGCCCTCGGCATGGACGCGGTGCTGCTGTCGCCCGACTGCGCCGACCCGCTCTACCGCCGCAGTGTGAAGGTCTCCATGGGCGCGGTCTTCTCGGTGCCCTACGCCCGTCTCGACACCTGGCCCAAGGGCCTGGACTCGGTGCGCGAGGCGGGTTTCACGCTGCTCGCGCTCACACCGGACGAGAAGGCCAAGAGCCTCGACGAGGCGGCGCCGCACCGGATGGACCGTGTCGCGCTGATGCTCGGCGCGGAGGGCGACGGTCTGTCGACCCAGGCGCTCGTCGCTGCGGACGAATGGGTCCGCATCCCCATGGCCCACGGCGTGGACTCCCTCAATGTGGGCGCGGCGGCGGCCGTCGCCTTCTACGCGGTGGCCACGGGCCGCCCCCAGCTCTGATCGGACAGGCCGATGGCCCAGCGAGACGCGATCGTCGCGGTGCTGCGCCGCGCCGACCGGTTGCTCGTCATCAAACGCGGTCCCGCGGCACGCCGCCCCGGCTACTGGGCCCCGCTCAGCGGCACGCTCGAACCCGGCGAGACCCAGGAGGAGGCGCTGGTCAGGGAGGTCCGTGAGGAGGTCGGTCTGACCGTCCGCCCGCTGGCCAAGGTCTGGCAGTCCGAGACCGACGACGGGATCTTCCGCCTTCACTGGTGGACCGCGGACCCGGGCACGGACGAGGTGGTCGCCGACCCGGGGGAGGTCGGCGACGCCCGCTGGGTGACCGCCGAGGAGTTCCTCGCGATGGACCCGGTCTTCGACGGCGACCGCGAGTTCTTCGAACGGATCCTGCCGCAGCTGTGACGGTCCCCCGGCGTCCGAGCACGGGCGCCGGGATCAGCGCGGGCGCCGCTCGGTGCTCACCCGTCAGCTGGCCTGGCTCAGCCCGCCGCGGTGCCGGTCGGTCATGAGAGCGGCGGCCGGGGAGGCGTACGACCGCTCGGGCCGGACGTCCCGGTGGGCGCTCCCGTCGTCCAGCCCTCGCGCGGGCCCCTGGCAGCCCTGGGCCGCCGCGATGCCCAGTGCCACCAGCAGCGTCACCACCACGAAGACGAACAGGCGCTGGCGCAGCAGCCGCGGATTGGCCGGGCGCCGCCCGGTTCCGGTGGTCCGAGGGGCGGGGCGTCCGGCGCCGCTGCGCGGCACGGGCCGGCCGCCGGAGCGGGTCGAGTTGCGCTGCGCCGGTGTCGGGCGCGCACCCGGCCGGGAGCCGTTGCTGCGGGGCGGGGGAGTACCCGGCCCCGGCGGCCGCCGCACGGTGCGCTGATCCGCGTACTGCTCCGCGAGCCGCCCCGTGGGCCGGTCCGGCTCGCCCCGCTGGGACGGCGGCCGCACATCCCCGAGCCCCTGGGCCTCCCGGGTCGCGATCTCCTTGAGCCGCAGCGAGAGTTGGAGCGTGCTGGGCCGTTCCTCGGGGTCCTTCGCCAGACAGGCGCGGACGAGCGGGGCGAGCGCGTCCGGCATGCCGTGCAGCTGGGGTTCCTCGTGCACCACTCGGTAGAGCATGACCTCGGAACTGCCGTGCCCGAACGGCGAGTCCCCCGTCGCCGCGTACGCGAGCGTGGCGCCCAGCGAGAACACGTCCGTGGCCGGGGTGACGGCGGCCCCGCGCACCTGCTCGGGGGCGAGGAAGCCGGGCGATCCGACGGCCGTGCCGACGTGCGTGAGCGTCGAGGCGCCCGTCGCCCAGGCGATGCCGAAGTCGATGATCCGCGGCCCCTTCGGGGACAGCAGGATGTTGGACGGCTTGAGGTCGCGGTGGACGACCCCGGCCTCGTGCACCGCCACGAGCCCCTCGGACAGGGCGGCGCCCACCGCGGCCACCTCGGCGGCGGTGAGGGGGCCCGCATCGGCGACCTTGTCGTGCAGGGAGGGGCCGGGCACGTACTGCGTGGCGAACCACGGACGGTCCGCCTCCAGATCGGCGGCCACCAGTCTCGCCGTACATCCGCCGCGGATCCGCCGTGCCGCCGAGACCTCACGCGCGAACCGCGACCGGAACTCCTGATCCTCCGCTAGATCGGGCCGGATCACCTTCAGGGCGACACGCTGGCCGCGCTTGTCCGAGCCCAGGTAGACGACGCCCATCCCGCCCGCGCCGAGCCGCCGGTGAAGCCTGAACGAGCCGACGACACGCGGGTCCTCACGCCTCAGGCGCATCATCGCCATGTCCATCCCCGCTGCCCGGTCCGTTTGACGAGCCACAGCTTACGTTTCCGCGCCCGGGTGCGCGCAGAGGCCGCGCCCTCTCCCATCGATCGATTGTCAGTGCCGGGTGGGAGACTTGAGAGGTGGTCAGGGGGCGTGCGAGCAGGGCGGTTTCGCATCACCCTTGATCTCAACCACCCTACGTCGAAGGGGGTTTGAGCCCGTGAAGGGTGATCGTGTGGAGATAGTCGTGGACGCCGGTGACACGACGCGCACGTACGAGGTGGTGGCGAGCAGGGCGGGCCGCCGGGTGGAGACGGCGGTGCGCAGGGGAGTGGTGGAAGTGAGCGAAGTCACCCGAAGTGGGACTGTCGTACGGACGGCCCGCTTCATGGCGAACCGGGTGCTCGCACTGGTGGAGCAGCCGGTTCCACGGGAGGACGGATCCGAGCAGAAGGGGCGTAGCGGACGCCCCCTCGGGGATGACCCTGAGAACTAGGACCCCGTCTCCACCCAGGGGAGTACACCACAGGTCATCGCTCATCCTCCGGGAGGCCAGGCAATCGATACGAGGGCATGACGCCCCGGGGGCGCCAGGATCCTAGATTTGAGGTCAAGCGGCGGGTGCAGCACTCGTCCCCCGAGGTCGGTCACCCGCCGCTGCCGACGACAACCACACAACGGTCAGGAGAGGGACCATGGCCCAGACGGCACCGCGGACGCTGGTCCGCACGCAGGGACGCAAGGCGTTCGGCCTCGCGTTCGGTACGCACCGTCAGGGCCGTCGCCACCCGCTGGTGGCGACCGCGATGGTCCTCCCCCTGGCGGCCCTGCTCGTGTACGCCTTCGGCGGCTGGGAGGCAGTGGTCACACAAGCGTCGTCCGTGGGAGTGATGCTGGGGCGCTGAGCGGCGCCCCGGGCCCGGAAGAGCGGTCCGGGCGGGGACATCCACCCATGAAACCCCGTGGGGACGGGGGTGCGGCGGACGGCACAAACGCCCGCGCAGCTGGGGAGCTGCGCGGGCGTTGCGCCGTTTCCGGGCCGGAGCGGCACCGCGCTCGCGGATCCGGTCGATCGCCGTCCCGGCGCCGGCACACCTCATCTGCGGCCGACCCCCGCCACGTACGCTCCCGGACAGAGCCGTAGGCATCCGAGGGGACCCGTGAACGCACTTCTGCCCGCACTCGCCGCGACCGCACGTGCCGCGGTGCATACGAGTCCCGGCACTGACTGCCACTGCCCGACCGCTCACACGGTCCTCGCCGAGCGCAGTGACAGTGCCACTGTCGTCCGCCACGGTGCCACGGTCGCCAAGGCCCACGCCCCCGGCACCGACCCCGCCCACCTCAAGCTCCGCCTCACCGCCGCCGCCGGGCTGCCCGACACCATCCTCGCCCCCCTCCGCCCCGCCCCCGTCCCCCTCCACGGCCGTCTGGTGACCTTCTGGCCGTACGGAACCCCTGTGGATCCCGACACCCCGGAGGCCGCCCCCTGGGAGGCGGCCGCTGCCCTCCTCGCGCGGCTGCACCGGGCACCCGCCCCGCCCGGCCTTCCGCCGATGCGCGGACCCGCCAAGGCCGCGCGGGCCATCCGGCGGCTGAGCGCGGCCGGCCCGCACCCCGCCGCCGAGCCCGTTCTCCGCGCCTGGGCCGCGCTCCCGGCCTGGGCCCGCGCGGAGGCTCCCGCACCGTCCGCCCGCACCCTCTGCCACGGCGACCTCCACCTCGGCCAGCTCGTGCGCCACCCCGCCGGGACGGGTCCCTGGCTCCTCATCGACGTCGACGACCTCGGCGTCGGCGACCCGGCCTGGGACCTGGCCCGCCCGGCCGCCTGGTACGCATGCGGACTGCTCCCGCCCGACGAGTGGTCCCGCTTCCTCGCGGCGTACCGGGGCGAGGGCGGCCCCGCCGTTCCCTCCGCCGGCGACCCCTGGCCCGCCCTCGACGTGCCCGCCCGCGCCCTCACCGTGCAGACGGCGGCCCTGGCCGTGGCCAAGTCCGCGGCCGCCCGCCGCCCCTTGGACGAGGTCGAGCAGGCCGTGGTCGACGCCTGCGCCCGAATGGGCACCACCCCACCCGAATTGACGCAAGGATGTGCGACGTAAGCTGCAACCGGCCAGCGGGGGAGGGAGTCCTTACCTGGCGAAGCACCACCGACCGGCGAGGAGTTGAGCCGACCATGCAGTGTCCGAAGTGTCATGCGCCGATGCACACGTACAACCGCAACGGCGTCCAGATCGAGCAGTGCAGCGGCTGTCGCGGCATCTTCCTCGACTACGGGGAGTTGGAGACGCTGACCCGTCTGGAGAGCCAGTGGGCACAGCCCGCCCCGCCGCCCCCGCCCGCTCCGCAGGCCTACCCGGCGGCTCCCGCCTGGGGTGCCCCGCACGGCGGCCACCACGGCGGTCACGGCCACTACGGTCATCACGGTCACAAGAGCTTCGCCCACATGCTGTTCTCCAGCTGAGACGCGAAGAAGCCCCCGGCCGCAGGGCCGGGGGCTTCCGTGTGTGGACGATACTGGGATTGAACCAGTGACCTCTTCCGTGTCAGGGAAGCGCTCTCCCGCTGAGCTAATCGTCCTCGTCGCCTTGGCGACGTGGAAGACAGTAGCGCATCCTCCGCCACCTGCGCCAATTCGGCTCCGGCGTCCGCGTCCGTCCGCCGTCGTCCAGGAGTGTCTGCGCCGGGTGGCTCCCTCACTGGCTCCCCCAGTGGCTCCCTCACCCTCTGGGCTGGGTGAGGCCGATCAGGTGTCGATCGTCCGGCGGCTCGCCTCGGCCGGAAGCCGGGCGTAGCCAGACCGCAGGCAAGGGCCGCGAGCGCCTCGATCAAGAGGGGGCTCAGCCCTGGTCGTCCGGATCTGGCCCGGCTGTGGCACACGACCTCTTCGTCCCGAACGCGGTCGAAACCGCGGAGAGCTGACCAGTTGCGCGCTGGTCTGCGTGCCGACTCGACGCACAGTCCGTGACTGTCCACGGCAGTCTCTTGCCGTTCTCGGATACACCGTGGCCGACGCGGTGAACGACTGGCTGGAGCGCGGTCTCAAGGGGTGCGACGAGAAGGGCACCATCGGCAAGAACCGCTCGATGGCGAACAAGCACCTCATCCCGTACATCGGCAAGGCCAAGCTGAAGGACTTCAGCGCGGACGACGTCGACGACTGGCTGGACGACAGGGCCGAATTCCTCGTGATGCGCAGCCTCCGCGACCTGCTCGCCATCCTGCGCCGAGCCATTGAGCACGCTCAGCGCAGGGACAAGGCCGCGCGAAACGTCGCCCTACTCGTCACCGCGCCGGAAGGACGCCCCGGACGTCCGAGCAAGGCCTTGAACGTGGAGCAGGCAAAGGCTGTGCTCACTGCCGCACGCCCGTCACGGCTGTACGCCTACCTCGTGCTCTGGCTCCTTAGCGGCGTACGCACGGAAGAGGCCCGGCCTATCACCTGGGATCACGTCTTCCTGGAGACGACGGACGGCATCCCGCCCCACGTCGCCGTGTGGCGCTCGGTGCGCAAGCACGGCGAGACCAAGACCAAGAAGAGCCGCCGGACCATCGCCCTACCGAAGCAGGTGGTGGACGTCCTCGAAGAGCACAAGCGGTGGCAGAAGCAGGAGCGGCATCGAGAGACATGGAGTGGAGCCCAGCCGGCCGCGTCTTCACGACCCGGAGCGGCGAGCCGCTCGACGTGGCCAACGTCTGGCGAGACTTCAAGGCCATCGTCAAGAAGGCTGGACTGAAGCCTGAGTGGACCCCGCGGGAGCTTCGGCACAGTTTCGTGTCCCTGCTCTCCGACCACAGCATCCCGCTGGAGACCATCGCCCTGCTGGTCGGTCACAGCAGTCAGGCCACCACGCAGGCGGTCTACCGCAAACAGCTCCGGCCTGTGATCACGAAGGGTGCCGAAGCGATGGATGACATCTTCGCCGAAGATCAGGAAGAGGAGGAGATGGAAGACCCGGAAGTGGGCGACGCGGTGGCCTGATCAACATGGGGTGGTCTATCGAGGCTGCGGAGTAGGCCGCCCACGCGGCTGCTGGCAGGTCATCATCCGGCGCAGCAACGCGCTGCCAACGGCCCGCAGGAGCACACCCACGCGCGGGAGGGCCGGTCGGTGTCACCCCGCGAAGGGGCATCTCTGTGGGACGCATTACGGAGGTGCAACCGGGCAGACGTCCTGCGTATCGGTCATGGCGCGTCCCCCACAAAACAGCCCGGACGTGCGTGCCACACGCTCGTCCCCCACCGCGTGGGGTTCCCGCGGCGCCGAGCTAAAGTGAGCTACATCATTGGACAAATAGAAAACATCAGACATCCTGCTCGGCGTGCGTGTTTCTCTCACTGATCGGTACCGTGGTGGCTCGACGGCAACAGCGCAGGCCTTGGTGGCGCTGCTGGGCCGGATCAGGACGATCGGCTCGGGCCGGAGCGGGTACGTCCTGCACGGCGTAAAGAGCCTGATCGCGACAGTGTTTACGTGGCAGCTCATCGCCCTGTGGCTACCGGGACAGCAACAGTTCCTGGGTGTGGCCACTGCACTGTTCATGGCAAACGCGCCTACGGTGTACAGCTCGGTCGTCCATGCCGTGCGCCGAGTGGGGATCCAGGTATTGGGAGTGTTCCTGGCTGTCGCCGCCGCCTGGCTGCTGGGGGCCACCGCAGGAGGCATCCTGGCCGTCCTGACAGCGGTGCTGTTCACCGGCAGACGGGGCAACGGCGAGGACCGGCTCCAAATCGCATCGACTGCGTTGATCACCCTGACAGCTGCTGCCGCGGCTCCGGTCGGACACGTGGTCTCCCCCGTGGCCTCCACCCTCACCGGCGCCGTGGTGGGAGTCGTGGTCAACGCCTTGATCCTTCCATCGACGCACCTCACCCAGTCCGACGCTGCCGTCCGACGTCTGGCCCGCTGCACCGGCACGCTGCTGCGGGACATGGGCCGAGGGCTGGAGGGGGAACGGTCCCTGAGCCACGCCTCCATCTGGCTGGAGCGGGCACGCGACCTGGAGCAGCAGCTCTCGGAGGCACGGGAGGAGGTACAAACATCGGCGGAAAGTCTGCGCTGGAACGTCCGAGCTGGGGCTCGAAGGCAACACATGATCCAGATCCATGAGGGAGCCTTGGAGGTGCTGCACACGGCGTCGTTTCAGGTGCGCGGCATCGCCAGGACACTGGCCGACAGCCTCGTTCAAGGCGCACACCCCGGCTTGAACGGCGGCTTCGCTGTTCGATACGCCGAAGCTCTCGATCTGGCAGGGCAGGTGTTCATAACCTATGCCGGGATCGGAGCGGCGGCTGGCTCGACTGAAGTCGATGCCCAAAGGCACCTGCACACAGTGATCGAGCGTATGCGTACCTGGCATGCCGGGATGACCGATCTCATCGACCGGGGAGCAGTCGGCACGCCCGATGCGTGGCATGTCTATGGATCGCTCGTCGTCGACGTGGAGCGTCTGCTCTGCGACCTGGACGACACGAAGCTGCCCCAAGGCGCAAGCCCGGCGGCAGTCGTCGAGATCAACGGCTCGCGGTGCATTGGCTCGATGATCCGGGCCTGACGGTTCGAAAAGGGCTACGGTGACTGGGCAGCCCCTCCTGCTGATACGCGGCGCGCATCGCGCTCGTGTGTGGGTTACCTCCGCACCCGTGGAGGCAACCCGCCGGACTGCTATTGGTCCACAGCCGTGGCACGTGCCGAGAGCCCAGGCGCCTAGAAGGCGCTCTGTGTCTGCGTCCCGTCCTCCTCTTGACCTGTGGCTCTTCCGCAGCTGAGCTGCTTGCCGGTAGAACTTCGACACGGATTCGACACGCAGTGTCCTGGCGGATCTGTACGGTGCGAACGACACACACGCTAGAACTGTTGGGGGCGGGCATGACGGCGTATCTGACTGAGGCTGATCCACGATGGGCTAAGCACTCTGGTGAAGCGGGGCACTACGGATCCTCGGAATGGGGTCCGGAGGACTTGGAGCGCGCCGCGATGTTCTTGACCGAACTCGCGCCGCAGGCCCGGCTGGTGTTCCAGTACCTGCTGCGCAACCCTGGCCGGAGTATCCACTGCACGGAGTTGGTGGATAAGGCCCTGGGCGGGCCGAACGAGAGTGATCCGGCGCGGCGCGTGGCAGGGGTGTTGTCCGGGATGAGCAAGGGACACAGCAACAGTGAGCGGCGGCTTCCGTTCTACTGGTGGGAGGCTCCCGAGGGGAGCGCGGGTGCAACGTACGCAGTGCGCCCCTCGGTGGCAGCGGTGTTCCTGGCCGCTCAGCTCGACGCCGCGTAATCTGGAGCAACTGTCAAGAGTTGTGGGTCGGTTGAGGTGTGTCACGCTGCGGCGGGTTCCTCAGGGCGTTCGACGAGGTGACCGTTCTCGAAGCGGGCGCCGGCCCGGACGAGGGCGACGAGGTGGGGTGCAGTGACCGCGCGCCAGCGGGCCTGGGCGGACTCGACAAGCTTGAACACCATCGCCAGGGCGGCGGCCGGGCTGCCCGCGCCGCGGGTGACCTTGGTCCGGAGTTTCACCGTGGAGAAGGTCGACTCGATGGGGTTGGTGGTCCGCAGGTGGATCCAGTGCTCGGCGGGGAAGTCGTAGAACGCCAGCAGCTCGTCGACCTCGTCAGTGATCTTCTTCACGGCCTTCGGCCATTTCGCGCCGTACGCCTTCTCGAACGCCGTGACGGCCTTCTCGGCGTGGGTGCGGTCCTCGGCGTTGTAGATCTCCTGCAGGGCCTTCTTCGCGCCCGGTTGTGCGGACTTCGGCAGGGCGTTCACGACATTCCGGGTTTTGTGAACCCAGCACCTTTGATGCCGGGCATTGGGGAACACCTCCGCGAGGGCCTTCCACAGGCCCATCGCGCCGTCCCCGACGACCAGTTCAGGATCGCGCATGCCGCGACGGCGGCAGTCGCGCAGCAGGTCGGCCCACGACTCGGTCGACTCCCGCAGCCCCTCCGCCAGCGCGATCAGCTCCTTGGAGCCGTCGGTGCGCACGCCCATCAGCACCAGGACACAGGAACGGGCCTGGCCCAGGCGGACCTTGGGGTGCACTCCGTCGGCCCACACGTACACGTAGTCAGACTGCGACAGGTCGCGGTCCTGGAAGGCGGCGTGGTCGTCCTGCCACTGCTTGGTCAGCCGCGTCACGGTGGCCGGCGACAGCCCGGCCGAGCTGCCCAGGAACTGCTCCAGCGCGGGCACGAAGTCCCCGGACGACAGTCCGTGCAGGTAGAGCAGCGGCAGCACCTCGGAGACCTTCGGCGACTTGCGGCACCACGGCGGCAGGATCTTCGAGGAGAACCGCTTGCGCTCGCCGGTCGCCTCGTCGATGCGCCGGTCGTTGACCCGCGGCGCCTTGACCTCGATGGGGCCGGCGGCCGTGGTCACCGACCGCTCGCGGTGGTAGCCGTTGCGGACCACCAGACGCCTGCCCGCCTCGTCACACTGGTCGGCCAACTCGGCTATGTAGGCGTTGACTTCGGCCTCCAGTGCGGCTGCCAGCATCCGCCTCGCACCCTCGCGGACGATGTCGTCAATCAGGGAGCCGGTCTCAGTGGAACCGTCGGCATTCACTACGCTGAGCACGGGCGTGCCTTCCCGGCCGACGGTGCAACGTCGGCCTACTCGATGACCAGAAGTCGATCATTCGGGAAGGTACGCCCTTCGCGTCCAACCCGAGGCCGATCCACAAGTCATGAGCATTGCTCCGTAATCTGCACAGCCACAACTGACCATCGGCGGCCGTGACGTGCGGTTGCCTTACGGATCAACGGTCTGATCTGCTGCTGAGCTGTCAGCAGTTGTCGAAGTTGGTCACCGCTGAGTGCCCTTCCACGGCCCGAGGACGGCCCGGGAGGGCGCTCGCCTCTTCGGTGCGCTTCTCAACTGGCAACGGCGGCGTTGGGACGGAGCACTCTGATCAGCTGGGTGGCAAAGGGAGCTTGATGCCAGGGCCAGGCGCTCGCCCTGCATCCACAACTCACCAGTCGGGATCACTCACGGGTGGCATAATGAACCGCCCCGGGTTCGTCGGAGACTCTAGATTGCGGTTGTGACCTGGGGTTTCTGGGTTGTCTGGTAGTGGCTGGCCTCGTACTCGGCTGGCGGGACGTGGCCTATCTCACCGTGCAGGCGGCGGAAGTTGTACCAGTCGATCCATTCGGCGGTGGCCAACTCGACCTCGGCCAGGGTCTTCCAGGGCCGCTGGGGCTTGATCAGTTCGGTCTTGTAGAGGCCGATCGTGGATTCCATCAGGGCGTTGTCGTATGCGTCGCCGACCGAGCCGATAGAGGCTGCGATGCCGTCGCGGTCCAGGTGCTCGGCGAGCTTGAATGAGGTGTACTGCGAACCGGCATCCGAGTGATGTATCAGCTCGCCGGGCGTGTGCGGGTGGCCGTCGCGGTCGCGCTGCCAGATTCCCATCTCCAGTGTGCGTCCAGGACCAGTTGGGTCTCCTTGCTCATCGCTGCGGACCAGCCGACGATGCGGCGGGAGAAGGTGTCCACGACGAATGCGACATAGACGGTGCCGGCCCAGGCCGCGACATGCGTGAAGTCCGCGACCCAGGTGCGGTTCGGCGCGTCAGCGACGAAGTCGCGGTCGAGCCGGTCCGGGGCCCGCTCGGCGGCCGGGTCGGCGATGGTGGTGATGACTTTCCGGCCGCGGACGGCTCCGCTGATGCCGAGTTCGCGCATGAGGCGTTCGACAGTGCAGCGAGCCACGGCGTGGCCCCGCCGGTTCAGCTCCCGCCAGATCTTCCTGGCCCCGTAGACCCGGTAGTTGGCTTCGAAGATCTCCTTGATCAGGGCCTTGAGATCCGTGTCCCGCAGTTGGCGGGCGGAGGGATTCTCCTGGCGCTGCTTGTGGGCGTAGTAGGTGGAAGGGGCGATGCTGCAGTCGTGCTCGGTGAGTGTTCTGCAGATCGGCTCGACACCGCCGAAGCGGTCCCGGCACTCGTCGATGAACGCTACGAGCGCAGATGTGGCCGGTCGAGCTCGGCCGCGAAGAAACTTGCTGCGGCCTTGAGGATCTCGTTCGCCCGCTTCAGCTCGGCGTTCTCCTTCTTCAACGCCTTGACCTGCGCGGACTCCTCCGTCGTCGTCCCTGGCCGAGTCCCGCTGTCGATCTGGTCCTGGCGGACCCATGAGCGCAACGTCTCGGTCGAACCGATCCCCAACTTGCTCGCGACCGCCTTCATCGCGGCCCACTCGGTGGCGTAGTCGGGCCGCACTTCGGCGACCATGCGGACCGCACGCTTGCGCAGCTCAGGGGGGTAACGGGAGGGACGTGCCATGACTCAATCCTCTCAGAGAATCGAGCCTCCGTCTGACCCGGGGCGGTTCATAATTAGAGACAGGTCTAATCCAGGGTGGGGTAGATGGAAGCCAGTCCAGGGAACCCAGAAGAAAATCAACTGGGCGCGGGGGTGAAAGAAGAAGACCTACTGAAGGCAGTGACCCCGTCGGGTTATCCCCTCCAATCGGTCGCCGTGGATTCGATCGCATCTAAATTGACCTCAGACCAGCAGCCTCTGCAGGTCCAGGAGGAATGGTCCTATATTGATGAGGATACTGGCGAGTTCCGCAATTTGGACGCCTATGTTGACCGTCAATTTGACCAAATCGGGGGGGGATCATATTCGCCCACATCTGACCATGCTCGTTGAATGCAAGCAATCCGAGCTTCCTTTTGTTTTCTTTCTTCGACCGGCTCCTTGCGGTGATTTTCCTCACCTCATTGGCATGCCTCATCGACAACTGGGACTTAAGGTTGCAGACGGGGGTACCACTGATGCTCCGATAGTGATCAATATTCAGCTAGGTCATGTGCTAGGACTCGACGAAACTCCCTTCTCCCTGGAACCCCCAAGGGCGATTGCCATGAGTAAGGCGGTGCGGAAATCTGGGAAGATAGAATTGACGGGAGAAGAGACCTTCAGAGGTATAGCCTTGCCCCTGATGAAGGCGTTCAAGCACCTGTCACGGGTTTGTCAACCCAAGCCCCAGCACTGCTATTACGATGTCCGGGCGGTCTTTCCGGTTGCTGTCGTCAGGGCACCCATGGTTGGCGTTCATGTAATCGAGGGTGAACCGAAGATGACTGCGTTGCCTTGGGTTCGTGTGGTTAGAGTCGAGCCGTCCTCGGAGCGGCTTGGGTTCGGTTACTCGGAACTCTATGCAATGGATGTGGTTCATCAGGCCTACCTCCCAACCTACACCGAGAAGGTTCAGGAGGCGTGCCGAGAGGTATTTCGAAGGATGGAACTTATCGCCATCCCGATGATCACGGGAATTGCGGTGCTCGCTGAAGGCCAGGAAGGTTCAGTGCGGTCACCGTATGAGTCACTAAGGCCGCACTTCACGGATGAAGAATTCAATGTTTGGATGCGCAAAAAGCTGCGCACATCGCACAGTCAATTCTGATAGGGCGGTGGAGTCTTAATGACCCAGTCAAGCGCCGTTGGCCGGGTGCTTCAGCACCAGTCTGGAGATCGCGTATGTGGATGGTGTCTGGCCTGCGGCGTTGCTGACCTGCGCCGCAACTGGCCGTGATCTTGGTAGGAGCTCAGAGCTGCGGCATCCCGGCAGCGATCTCGAACCCGGAGGACTCGTCCCAAGGAACCGCCCCCCACAGGCTCACCACGGCGGCCCAAATGCGGTGCAGCAGAGCCCAGTCGGGGTTGTCCCCGCTGAGGGTGACGGTGGCTAGCAGGTCGCATCCCCAGATGCCCTGCTCGTCATTAGGCGATGCAGTGATCACAGACTCTGCGATCTCTGCTACGCCCACGTGTACTTCCAGTGTCAGCAACCACTCGCCCACCAGACGGTCGCCGCTCTCCAGCAGGTAGTGCAGCAGGCGATCAAGCGCCTCGTCGCCTCTGTCTTCTCCAGAGCGGCAGAAGAAGCTGAGTTGGTAGGCCACGATTCCCCCGTCGTCCGCGCTTAACCAGAAGTGTTTGCACTGCGTCATCATGCACGCCGCAGTTGTGATCGCGGTCGGCGGAGTCTTTACGACTGAGCACCGCTGCAGGAGTTCGATCCGGAGGGCTGAAACTCCTTCGGTAGGCCCACCTGGCTTGGGGGTACTGGCCGTCCACGTGCGTCTACCTCTGCCGCTGTCCGCGCCGTTGATGTCGGCGGTGGATGTCAACTCCTGGGTAAGGGCACGTCCATGCGGGATCTCAGCGGGGCGAGATGCTCGGTGAGGCTCCGTCCAGGCAGTGGTCGTATGCGGCTTTCATGGAGGGGTACGACGCGCTCAGAGCTATCCGACTGCCCGGAGCATCGTCTTCGCAGACATATCCCCCTGGGCCCGAAGCTGTCTCGACGTGCAGCATTACTTCGTAGGAGGAGATGTGCACGGTGCGATGTGCCCCTGCTGGGATGACTCCTAAGCTGTGCTCCTCCGCGCATTCGTTGTCCCCGTCGCCGGCACACCAGAAGACGCGCACTGGGTTCGGTGTGCTGTTCACCAGAGCGATCGGATCGACGTTCTCGGGGTCGGTCGGATCAGGGTTGCAACCGGCGATAGCGAGTGCAGCCAAGCCCAGCAGGATCATGGTCGCAAAGCGGGCAACACGGCTGTTCAGCAGATCCACTTGCTCTCCGAGGGGGCGTCATATGAAGCCCGCACCGTATCGCAAGACCGTCGCCCCAGGACTTCAGCTTGGGAAGCTAGGGGCGTTTAGGGGAGGATGCCCGGCTGACCTGTGGCGACGCGGTGTCGGAGCTTGGACGTCCGTCGCCCTGATCCCCGGTGTTCCCCGTGGTTCCCCGCACGACCTGGCACGGGTCTGGCACGGCCTCTTCGTCGAGCAGCACGGCAAGTTCCCTCAGATCGTTCGCGACCATGACCTGAGCGAGGCGTCCGGCGACGGCCACGACCTCTGGCCAGACGGATGCTCGGAGATACTCCGCGTCGGTGTCGTTGGGTGCCTCGGCCGCCGCAGCGTTGAGTGCGACACCGAGCTCCCTCATCAGGACGACCTCTTCGTCAGTTCGAAGGCTGACGCCGAGGTACCGCTCTGGCTCGTCGGCGTCGCAGAAGTCGTCGAAGAGTGTGTGGAAGACATGGTCCAGGTCTTCGAACGCCGATGGGTCAAGCCACACGTCCCGCTGCCACGGTGGATTGGCCAGAGCCAACACAACGGGTAGGACGTGGACTCGGTGGTTCGCTATGAGTCGGGCGTCTTCGCTCACAAGTCGAGCGTAGCGACGGAGCTGGTGGAGGCGCCGGCGCTCTTGGAGCACCGCTTTAGGAGTGAGGTGGGGAGGATGCGCCGTGAGCTGCGGCTTCCGGGGCACGGGCGATCGCTTCGAGTTGCCTGCCACTCGCCGCTGTTCCCCGTGGTTCCCCGCTCGATCTGGCACGGTTGTGGCACGCCCGAACCATGGGGCACGCGTGGGCACGCCATCCGTGACCTTGGCGGCGGGGTATGAGCAGCGCAGCGCGTCGGTCTACCCTGCGACCCATGGACCTGGACGCTGAACTGACCGCGTTGGCAGCCCAAGAGGACCTTCCGGCCCGCCTGGTACAGCGCTTGCTCCGGCATCCGGCGGCCCGCAGTACGGCGGCACTGCAGCGCCGGGACCTCACCGAGGAACAGATCGAGGAGATCATCGCGCTCGGCTCCGCACGGTCCCTCGCCGCCAACGGCTCGGTACCTGCGACGATCAAGGCCCGCCTGGCGGAGCACTCGGACTCGGCGGTCCGGTGCGCGGCCGCCGCCACCGCCACCGACGAGCCGCCAGGACTGCTGGCTCGCCTGGCCGACGATCCGGAATCCCTGGTGCGGTCGTTCCTGGCGATGAATGAGCACCTGCCGGCGGAACTCGGCGCCCGTCTCGCTGCGGACCCGGACCCCGGTGTGCGGGAGTCGGCTGCCCAGTACTGCCGCAACGTTCTAGACATGGTGCGCCGGGCACTGTTCACGGATCCCGAACCAGGCGTCCGCTGGCGCGCAGTCGTCAGGTGGTCTCCGCCCCTTGAAATGCTGCCTGCCCTCCTCGCCGATCCGGCGACTCGCGTCGACACCGTTCGGCATGTACCCCCCTCCCGGGAACTGGCCAGCGACCCAGATCCCTCTGTGCGCACCGCCGTTGCCGCCCATCCTGAACTACCTGCCGACCTGCGCGACCTGCTCGCCGCGGACTCGAACCCTCTCGTCCGCAACGAAATCGCGTGCCGCCCGGACACTCCGCCAGTACTGAGGGAGCAGCTCGAGGCCACGCTGACAACCGAGGATCCGGCCGAGGACTTCTATCTGTCGCTCCGCCGCCACGGGTGCCCCTCACCAGCCCCCGCGCCGTCTCCACTAACCCTCGAACAGGCAGAAGCTCTTCTTACCCGAGCCGGTCTGTAGACGGGTTCCCCAGCGCTACCGTCCCGGGTCCCTTCGCGGTCGGTCCAGGAACTCGTTCGCAACACGACGCGGACCCAATCGCGCGGGCGGCGGTGTCGCAATGACCGAGACAATGGCTCGCAGAGCATCCAGTTCTTCTGGAAGTGATGCGCCGAGTCTCCCGCCTCGGGGTCTGCCCTGCGGCGCCTTTCTGGCCAGCGCAAAGACGGTCACGGACCGTCGTCGTCTGTCGACGTTGGTTCACCTCGGACGGCCCGCAGACGGCCCAACGTCGCGCCATGTAGAACTGGGCCATGGACGTCCCGGATCTTCAGCGCCTACTCGACGAGATGTTTGATCATGCCCTGATCTATCACGGCTACGCCGACTACATGCGCGACTACGAACTGATCGTGTACATGGCGGCTGATCCGAGGACCGGCGTTCCTCCGGCCCACTACCGGTACCTGTTCCGCCACTGCGTGGAGGCTCGATGCCGTACCTCGCTGGCGCCCGCAACGTGGCAGGCCTCGTTGGATGACAGGCTCACAACGCACGAGACCGGCAAGGATCTCGATGGCTTCATCTGGGGCGTCAAGTGGCAGCCCCTCTATCCCGGCGCGACCATCGTTTCCGGGTCGGAGGCCGCTGCCCGGTGGGCGCAGGCCATCGGCATCGACTTCCGCGAGGTGCGTATCGAGACCAACGCCCATGATCTGACTCTGGTCTTCTCTGACGTCCAGGTGAGCAAGGTGCCTCCGGGATACGCCCCATTCACAGTGGTGGACGAGGGGGCACCAACCGCGACGAAAGGCATGGATCAGGGCTGACGCCTGAGCGATTGCGCGTAGGTCGGTGGAACGGCTTTGGGCTGGAGCTGCCTTGGCGCGAGTGATCACGGCCCCTTACGCGGGCCCGCGAATCGGGCAGGCTTGTGGACCTGCCCGAATGAGACCACGACCGAAGGCCCCGACCAATCACGGTCGGGGCCTTCGTTTGCCCTGCTGGGCGGCTGCGGAGGATACGAGATTCGAACTCGTGAGGGGTTGCCCCCAACACGCTTTCCAACTGTGTTGGTGGGGTGCTGGGCTGTGTTCCAGGGCGTTCACCTGCGTTCATGGGCAACTAGCCGCCGGTGCCAGGACGGCTTTGGATCTCGCCTGAACGACCGTGAACGGGGCTGAATGAGACGGAAACTGAGACGGCCGCACTCCTCACCGCAGACAGCCCGCGGGTAGCTGTCGAAACTACCGCTAGGCAGCCTTGGGCCGCGCCGCACGCGTGCCCGGGGCGGGCTCCTGTGCATCCTCGGACCAGAAGATCTCGTCTTCTCCGAAGTCCGGGGCCTGGAAGGGATCTGTCGTCGGAGGCGGCGATACTGCAGTGGAACGGCGGGGTTGCCCTTCCAAGGCGGAGAACAGCGACGTCGGGTCGATGAGAGGTCTGCCTTTCGTTACGGGTCCCTGATGGGGTCTGGCGTGCCGTGACCGGGCACAGCGGTCCTACAGCTTGGTCATCTTGGCGTACGGGCTCAATATCCGCATTTGCGCCGAGCCGAAATCCACGAGCGCCGCGATTCCGTCCTCGATGCCGACCACCCGGCCGAGGCCGTACACGTCATGTGTGACCTGGTCACCCATGGCGAAGTGCTTGGGAGTCGGTGTGACCGGGGCCTTGAAGGGGCTGGTAGGCAAATGACGCTTCGGTGCCGCAGGCTTTGTCATGGCTCAGTATGAGCCTACGGGCATCCCTCTCGCTGCGGCCGTCGGCACAGATCCGGACGGGAACGCTCGCGGCACGCCACGGACCTGGTGTTTCGAGACCCGACCCGTGCTGGCTAGCAGCTTCCCTGGACCTCAGAGGGCGGTACGCGAACTGATGCCCGTTTTGCTATTTCGGTTGGGTGCTGATCCCCTCAGGGAACTGCACCTTTACGGATAACTGGAACATCGCAGGTCGCGCTCCCTCGGCGCTGCGACCAGGCGTGGCACGTTACTCCCCGTCGATGGTCTGCAGCTCGACGGGCCGGTCGGCCACGTCCATCGTCTGCGGCGTGGCCAGCAGCTTGTTCAGCCCAAGGGTCAACTGCACGACGAACACGCTCAGTAGGACGGCCAGGGCTATTCGGACCAGGCTGTAGCTGGCGTCGACGTTCGCCGCGGTCTCGTAGTCGCCGGGCGTTTGGAGGTGGGAGTTGGTCACGAACGAGAAGTAGACCGCGGCGAAAACCGACAGGAACCACGCGCCGTAGGTCCAGACGACTCCGCGGCCGCCTGGCAGGGCCCTGAGCCATCCCAGCCCGATGTCGGTGCGTGACATGGCGTTCGCGTGGCCGGCGCGCGCCCACCGCTGGTAGGCGTACAGAACTGCCATGAAGACTACGAAGCGCAACATGCCCGTGGTGTTGATCGTTTGGAGTGCGCTGTGCAAAGCCTGCCGGTCATAGCCGTTGTTAGCGGCAGCCAAGGCCCATTGGTGGGCCCGCGTGCGCTCGGCGGAGAACCGCACGGCCTCGCTGACGATGGCTACCGCGGCTGCAGCCAGTACCATAAGCAGTGGGCCCGACAGCGAGACCCGCCCGGGACTCACCTTGGACTGGACCAGCAACGCCGCCTTGTCGTTGCGCCCACGACGCTGAGGCGGCTTCGACAAGTCGCTCTCCTGCTGACAGACCGGACACAGTCCTTTGATCCCGTCAAAAGCAACTCCACGCTGCCGACACTTCCGGCACGTCAGTAGCATCCCGCGCCCCCTCCTTGCTTGATCGCGGTTGAATTGAGCGCCGCATCCTATTGGGTCTGCCAGAGAGGCGTCGATACCTCTAACGCAGTCAAGATTGAGACCAGAAGTGAGACCACGACTGGGACGGGCATGCTGGTCGGTTCAGGGAAACGAAGCGTCATCCGATTTCCGTGGATCCCTGCTGTTCCCTCGTGCTTCGTATGGGATTGGGCGGGATCCCGAGTGGGCCGCTGACACACTGGACCAGGTGACCGAGTACGTCAGCCCGCCCCGTGACATCGCCTCCTCCGGCCAGGCCGATCTCACCGTCCAGGACAACTTCTACCTGCTGGAAGCAGGTGGTGAGCGCGACGGCCGCGACACCCTGAGCCAGGACGGGCTCGCCTTCGGCGGCCCGTCCTGGCTCGGCATCTTCACCGGCACCGACTTCTGCCCCCTGCCGTGCCGGGTCGAGATTCTGCGCCGCATGCCGCCGAAGGTGGACCGCACCTTCGAGATGGCCGCCGAGTACGACCTGCAGATCCTGCACGGCATCGTCACCGTCACCGGCCCGCAAGGCCAGCTGCCCCACCTGGTCCTCGGCACCGCCCCGGGCGCCTACCGCTGCCGGGTCCACGTCCGCGGCCGCTCCGCCAGCCTGCAGCCCGCCCCGCTTGACGCACCCCAGATCAGCCGCATCAACCCCGAGCAGCACCTGATCCAGCTCTGGCCCATCATCAACGCCCGCGCGCCCGAGCTCGTCTACGGTCCGGACGCGTTCGCCCGCACCTTCACCTGACCGCCACCCACCCCAGTCCCCGCAGGGGTGCCTCCACGGGCCCTGACCGCGGCGTGTCGGCGTCTCGCGGACACAGGCTCTGGAGGCGTTGCGTCAGCAGGTGCCTGCGTGCACGCACTGCCGTCCAGACACTGCCTTGGGGCTCCTGAAGTAGTGAGAGGGCGGCTGCCGCCGACACCGCTTTAGGAGCGAGGTGAGGCGACTGCGGCTCTGACCTGCGAAACAGCCACGTGGGCGGAGAGGGGTATCAGACACCTGCCGGCCCCGCCGTTCCCCGCGGCTCCCCGCTGGATCTGGCACGGATGTGGCACGGGTCTCGGGGACCTTCTGATCTTCCTCAACTCTGCTTCCCTGATGGGCACCTGCGCCGGTACCCAAAGCACCTTTGCTGAGCAGGGGAAGGGCTGGCGTGGACTGTCGTCATCTGTCGTCGTCGGCCGCCCTCGGACGGCCCACAGACGGCCCAGCGCTGGCCGCCCCTGAGCCGTGGGCTGACCCTGGCTGAGGTCGACGCTTGGCCTTGGCCGGGGTCGGAGTCTGTTCGGTAGCGTTTGGACCGTGGCGGTCCTTGGCGAGGATGCCTTGCTCCTCCGGCTGGCGCTTTCTCATCGGAGGCGGACATCGGGCACGGTGTTGTGGAAGCGGGGAAGTCAGGGACCGCCCACGTGAGTAATCTTGAAAACCGTCGTGGCGCGAGTCACCGTGGGTTCAAATCCCACACCCACCGCCAGGTGGAACGGCCCCTGACCAGGCGAATCGGTCAGGGGTCGTTGTGCTGCGCGGTGCCCGCTCGCCACCGTGGTTCCCCGCTCGATCGGGCACGGACCTCTTCGTCCCGAAGCAACTTGGGCCTGTGCTTGGCCTGGGACTGCGGCCCCGTTCGCCTGGGGTTAGCGTGCGCTTGTGTCCGCGCTCGTCCGCCGTCGTTCGCCCGCGTTGTCACGCAGTTAGACACGCACGCCGCCCCTCGATACGAACTATGGGCGGGGCGGTCGCTGGGGTCTGCTCGGCTGGTCAGCCGGTCATACGGGACTGTTCGCGGCTGCATCCGGTCGTGATGGTTGCTGTACTTCGCTGCTGTACTGCAACGACTCCTGGGGCGGCGCGCTCAGCCCGTGGTCCTCTGCCTGCGTTTCCAGCCGCTGCGGCCAAGGACCTGAGCCACGGCACCGAGCACGACGAGAATCAAGCCCACGGTGGCAGAGGTGGCTCCTGCACCGATAGACCACCCGAGCATTCTCGGCAGTCCGTCGACGGCAAGGCCGGCGCCCATGGCGACAGCCCCCCAACCGGCTACGACCGGCTTCCTGTACTGCGCTGCCCGCCAGCCGTTCAGGGTCAAGACCCCCAAAGCGGCAATGAAACACCCGCAGGCGAACATGATCCACGCTGTCATAGCGCCCCTCCCAACTTAGGCCAGTTTAGCGACGGGGGCGGGGCTTTTCGATCAAGCAGAAACCACAATCTGCCCAGCTCCCATCCCGTCTGCCGTCGACCCACACACCGTGGAGCGGGCGTGGTTCAGGGCGTCAAGGTGGAGCGCGCCACTGTACGAACGACCTTGACGCCCTGGGCCGCGACTGCTCGGCTCTGCCTGGGTCGATGGCAGGCGGGATGGGAGCCTCCCGCCCACGCCCTCCACGGGCCGGCACCCGCGGACGGTGCCCCCGCCATCTCGGAGCCTGAGCGCCCCCGCCGGAGGCATGCTCTGACGTGCTGCCGTTCTACGGTTGTCATCATCTCATGACCTCCGGTCCTACCCGTTGTGGGCGCGCGTCGGTGCAGCGTGCGCGGAGCGGGCCGAAGGCAGGAGCGCAGCGCGCAGCGGAGCCGGGAGCGCGCCCGGCGGAGCGGAGCGCAGCCGGGGCTTGATGAGGTAGAGAAATCTGTAACAGGTACTCGCGTTGAACTCGCGTTGAACTCGCGTTGAGCGGCTTAAGGGCGTGGTGTCTGACCTGCGGTACCAGTGGCTTACAGGCGCTGGCTGGTCGTAGAGGGCGGGGATGGCGCTCCGCCGGTGGTGTGCCCTGCGAAGACTGCGGCCGGTCGTGGACTGAGTCGCTCGGAGGGCTTCCCCACGCCTAGTCAGCCGAGCCACAAGGACGGCCCGTCACTGCACACCCCATAGGCGGCGGGTCGGCACTTTCGGGCAGGTTGTCATGTCGGAACCCTCCCCTCCTCAACCTGTGCCTCGATACGGTTTCGGGTGTACAGCGAGGGGGTGAGGGCAATTTCGTGGTTCTCAGCAGGACGGCAACGCCGCATCCGACGTGCGCGCAGACAAGCTCACGGTCAGCCTCAAGTCAGTGAGGAGACCGAGGCCCAGGATCTTCCGTCCAATAAGGCCGGGTTTATCCATCTTTCTGGCGAGACGTACGTCTTTTTGCCGAAGCAGGAATGGAACTCTGACCGACTACTTTACGACGCAACCACCGAAGAGGAAGTCGTACAGGCTTACCGGAACGCCCGAGAACTCCTAGATCAGGTAGATGCAGAAACACATCTGTCTGCGCAGCTTCGGTTCTATCGGAACAAGCTGGCCCGGCTGCTTGAGCAGCCGCTCGGACGCGAGGAAATCGAGGCAGTGGCCCCCACCGCCGAGCAGACCATCGAGCACACCCTGGCCAGGATGTTTATGCGTCTCGGTCCGCCACCGGAACCAACCGAACTTGACTACACACCAGCGGGAAGCGGTGGCGGAGGGGCCCAGCAGTGAGCTTGGAGAACAGCAGCGCGGTACCCGTGCCCCGCGGCGATGACCCACTGGTGTCCGCCGGCCTGGAAATCGCCATGAAGTGGGGAGCAGCGCTCGGCGGACCCGAGCAGCTCAAGGTCGCATTCGAGGCACTTGAGCCGCAGCTGAAGCGCGAACACCAGATACGACTCAAGCAGTTGGAGGGACAGCGGCACGCCGCGGAACGGAAGGCCCGCGCCGAGCGTGAGATCCGCCAGCACAAGTTCCGTATGACCAGCCTCATCGTTGGAGCGATCATGAGCGTCGCCATGCTGGGGGCCGGCGTCTACGTCGCGAAGGACGTGTGGTGGCTGGCGATGTTGCTATGCGGGCCGAGCCTGATTGCCCTCCTGAAGATCGTCATCTTGCGGCGTAGCGATGCTGGGGACATGTCGGCTGTAGCAGCTGCCGCAAAGGGGGCCACGAGCGCTGCATCGCAGGCGCAGCCACCCGCGTGACCATCACCTTGGGCCACACGGGAGCGCGAACAATGCTGCATCAAGGGGGTTCCCGTGCCAGGTCATGCGTCGAAGTCGTACTCCAGGATGTAGGAGGCGGCATCGAGTGTCATCTCGTTGATCTCGACGGGGCGGCCTTCGTCCGCGAATGCGGTGCGGCAGATGAGGATGACAGGTGTGCCCGCGGAGATGCTCAGCTGTGCCGCTTCATGTTTCGAGGGCATGCGTGAGCGGATCTCCTCGCGGAAGTGCACTGGCTTGTAGCCGAGTTCGGCAAGCCGTGCGTACGTTCCGCCGGGACCCGTGTCCTCCTGAGTGATTGCGGACCCTGCGACCACCGACGTGGGCAGGTAGCTCGTCGCGAGCAGGACGGGCTTGCCGTCCAGGACGAACCGTCGACGCCTCACGCAGACGCTGTCTTCCTCGGCTAGGTCGAGGACCAGGCTGACGCGCTCGGGTGCAGCCTCCTCGGACACCGTCACCTGGTCCACAACGAGTGCGCGGCTTTCGATGTCGGCAGACCAGATAGAGCGGCCGCTTCCCCACTGCTCCTGTGACAGTCGCTGGATGCCCCGGCGTCGTAGGGGTCGGAAGTCTCGTACGAACACGCCGGCGCCCTTGCGTGCTTCGGCGACGCCTTCGTCCTTGAGTACGCCCAGGGCCTGGCGGGCCGTCATGCGGGCCACGTCGTACTCGGCCATCAGGTCGTTCTCTCCCGGAAGCCGGTCACCGGGACCGTAC